>DAHWFZ010000083.1 GCA_027336345.1 Candidatus Wolfebacteria bacterium | reverse complement strand
CGATAATCCTTCCGGCTTCGCCGTGCGGCAAAACCAAAGATGAGTCTTTGACGTCCCTCGCTTTTTCTTCAAAAATAGCTCTCAATAATTTTTCTTCGGCCGTAAGTTCGGTCTCGCCTTTCGGAGAAACTTTTCCGACCAGAATATCGCCCGATCTCACTTCCGCGCCG
Source organism: Candidatus Wolfebacteria bacterium (assembly GCA_027336345.1). Taxonomy (GTDB): domain Bacteria; phylum Patescibacteriota; class Minisyncoccia; order UBA6257; family UBA9933; genus DAHWFZ01. The sequence continues at coordinate 10,333 of DAHWFZ010000083.1, read as the reverse complement.
ATGCGGATAATGCCTTCTTCGTCAAGATTCCTCAGTTTTTCCTCGGAAACATTCGGGATATCGTTTGTCGTGACTTCAGGCCCGAGTTTCGTGTCCCTGACATCGCAATAAAAATCTTTTATGTGGATTGACGAAAACACATCGTCTTTCACGACTCTCTCGGAAAGAATAATGGCGTCCTCAAAGTTGGCGCCTTCCCATGAAACGAACGCGACCAAAAGGTTCTGCCCCAATGCCAAAACGCCGTTGTCCATTGACGGACCATCCGCCAGAATTGTGCCCTTCTTCACATGATCGCCTTTATTGACCAAAAGTTTCTGCGAAATGCAGGTGTACTGGTTTGATCTCTGGAATTTGTAAAGTTTGTATTCTTTGAGTTCCGATTTTGTTTTTAAAACTATGTGATCGGCATCTGCTTCAATAATCTCGCCGTCCGCTTCCGCGGTAATTCCCCTTAATGAATCCTGCGCGATTTTTTCTTCAATGCCGGTTCCAACCAAAGGAGCCTGCGGTTTTATCGTAGGCACGGCTTGGCGCTGCATGTTTGATCCCATCAAAGCGCGGTTTGCGTCATCGTGTTCCAAAAACGGAATAAGCGACGTGGCAACGCTGATTGACTGGTTGTTCGTAACATCCATAAAATCAACTTCGCTTCTTTCAATGGTGCGCGGTTCTCCCTGGATTCTGGCTTCAACGATTTTGCTTGTAATTTTATTCTGATCGTCCAGCTTGACTCCTCCGTGGGCGATTTTATATTTCTGCTCTTCAATGGCATCCATCCACTCTATGTCTCCGGAAACTTTTCCGTCTTTTACTTTTACATACGGAGTTTCCAAAAATCCGAAATCATTCAAGCGGGCATAGCTTGAAAAATGGTTAACCAAACCGATTGACTGTCCTTCGGGAGTTTCAATCGGACAAATTCTTCCGTAATGCGACGGGTGAACGTCGCGGACTTCAAAGCCGGCGTGTTCCCTGGTCAAACCGCCGGGTCCCAAAAGCGAAAGCCTTCTCTTGTGCTCAACTTCAGCCAATGGATTTGTCTGATCCATAAACTGCGAAAGCTGCGAAGAAGTCAAAAATTCTTTCATAACCGCCACCAACGGACGGCCGTTTATAAGCTGCACCGGCGACAAATTTTCAATATCGGAAGTTGATATTCTGTCCTGGATATTTCTTCTCATTCTGGCAAAGCCGACATAAAGCCTGGCCTGCAATAATTCGCCGACAACCCTTACGCGCCTGTTTCCCAAAGCGTCAATATCATCCGGTTCCGCGGACGGAGTATTATTCAAATTGATAATTTCCTTAACAATCGCTTTTATGTCGTCAAGATCCAAAAGCGTTGATTCTTTCCCTTTAAAACCAAGCCTTTGATTCAGCTTAAACCTTCCAACGTTAGAAAGGCTGTAGCGGTCTCCCCTTGTAAACATTGAATCAATAAGGTTCTTCGCGTTTTCCGGAGTCGCCAAATCGCCGGGTCTTAACCGTTTATAAATTTCCAAATATGCCTCCGACGCGTTCTTGGTCGGATCTTTTTTCAAAGTCGCTTCAATGAATTTCACCGTTCCCTTGTCGGAATCCGCGAACGCTTTTCTGATGCTGTCGTTGTCGTCCAATAAATGTTTTCCGTTATCGGTAAAAATTCTTAAAAGATTCGTAACCGGAGCTTTCCTGTGCCTGTCTATTTTTACTCCGATAAATCCGTCCGACTCGGTTTCAAATTCCAGCCAGCTTCCGCGGTTTGGAATAATTTTAGCGCCGAATAATTTTTTGCCTCTTGAGACCGTCGCGTTAAAGTAAACGCCGCTTGAACGGAGCAGCTGGGAAACCATAACGCGCTCCACTCCGTTCATAATGAACGTGTAGCGGCTGGTCATTATCGGAAAATCTCCCAAATAAATTTCTTGTTCGCTCGTGTCTTTTGTTTTGTGGTTTACAAGTTTTACTTTGACTCTCAAAGGAGCTTCGTAAGTCAAACCTTTCAGTCTCGCAGTTTCTTCATTGTAACGAGGCTCATCAAAATAATAATCCAAAAAATACAGTTCAACCTCGGCGCCGGTATAATCTTTGATCGGAGAAATTTCATCAAAAAGTTCCCTTAACCCTTTTTTTACAAACCACTCCCATGAATCTTTTTGAATCTTTGCCAAAAACGGCTGTTCTATGAAAGAACCGGGATGGGACGAGAAGATTTTAGAATTTAATTTTTTAGCCATACCCAGTAGTAGAACTGCGACCTAATTTTTTCTTTAACAAAATTAAAGCGCTGTCTAATTTTAAAATTTATTCCTTAATTACCCGATTTAGCAAAACTGCCGAAAAAAAAATTGGTTAAAGCAGTCGCAGTTTCACTAACTGGGCATAAAATAAAAGTATCCGCTTATGGCGGTTACAATAAAAAAAAGTGCTTATTTTAATAATTCAAGTTATCCAATTGCAGATTAAGTTAATATAAATACTCTACACGATCCAAAATATAAGTCAAGCCCTGAGTGTGGATAATATCAAAGATAATAAATTATACCAAGCCTTTGTTAAAAAATCCAACCTTGCCATTTCATATGTCATTGCGAGACAAGTAGTAGCCCCGCTCCTTTTTAAGGAGAGGTTGGGTGAGGTTTATTTTTTTCGGCATTCTGAGCTCTGTGTTTGTTGGAAGCTGGCTTCCTCCTCTTTAGGGTTGCAGGACCTCATCTTTGTCATTGCGAGGTACTCCGTGGCAATCTCGCTTTTTTGCCATCCTGAATCCATTCTATATCCTACCTTGCCGAACCTCGCCCCGTAGTGAAATTCCGGTTAATATGCATTCAATTTGCCTTTCGGCAAAAAGCCAAAATTCTAATACGGGGTCTTTGCCGAACTCCCCCCCATCCAGATTGCCGAACCCATAAACATCATTACTCTACTGCAAATACTTCACCATATTATTGTTCTGCTCATCCAATGTTTTGGCAAAAATCGTCTTTTTTGTATTTAAATCCGACAAATAAAACCAGTAATTTGATTTTATCGGATTCAGCGCGGCATTTATTGAATCAATGCCCGGATTGGAAATCGGCGCCGGAGGATATCCTTTATATTTATATGTATTGTATGGCGAATCTATTTTAAAATCACCGCTTGCTCTGCTGATCCCGCAACCTCCGTTTCCGGTTTTAAACCTCCCGCCGCATACCGCATAAATTACAGTGGCGTCAATTTGAAGGGGCATTCCGGCGGCAATTCTCTTTTCCAAAATCCCGGCAACAATCTGTTTATCTTTATAATCAACAACTTCTTTTTCCAAAAGCGACGCAAGGATTAATTTTTCTGAAAATTTATCGTTATTTGAAAAAACCGAAGAAAAAGACGGCAAAGCTTTTTCCCGGAAATTATCCAAAATTTTATCAACCACATCAGCCGGGTCGGAAGCCGCAAAAAATTGGTACGTATCAGGGAACAAAAACCCTTCCAAAGATTTTACACTGGCAAGAAACTGATATTTACTCTTTATTTTATCCAAATTAAAAGTTATCAATTCCCCTTTTTTTATAATTTTAATCGAAGACAGATAATCATCCATTTCTCTTAATGTCATTCCCGGAGCAATAACCGCGGTAATTTCTTTCGGCCCGCCTGTTAAAATATCGATAATCCGGCGCGCTGATTGCCCGGAATCCAGCAAATAAACGCCCGGCTTAAATTTTAAAAATTTTCCGTTTAAAAATGAATAAATTTCAAACCCCAATTTTGATTTTATCAGTCCGCCGGCATAAAGCTGCTGGCTTATTTCACCGACTCCCATCCCCTGATCAATTATAAATTCGGATTGCTCCGGATTAGCAACTGAAACCGGTTTAATGGAATTGATAAAAATAATCCCGATAATCGCGAATAATAAAATAACCGCGCCCGCAACAATTAAAAAGCTTTTTTTAATTTGAAAATTGAACATTTAAAAATTATTTGAAAATTAGAAATTTAAAATTAAAAATTTGCAACTTAGTCTTTTCTCGCCCTTATCGACTGAACCATCCCGATTAAAATCATTTCAATCAAAATATGCGAACCGCCATAACTCAAAAACGGAAACGGCACGCCGACCACGGGGAGCAATCCGACATTCGATCCGGTGTTAAAAGTAAAGTTGGCGCAAAAGAAAAGAGCCGTACCCAGGCAGATAAACTGATTAAAACTGTTCCCGTCATCCATTCCTATAAAAACAATCCTTAAAATCATCGCAAAAAACGCGGAAATCATCAAAAATGCCGCCACCAGCCCCCATTCCTCGATTATTGCGGAAAAAATAAAATCAGTCTGAGCTTCGGGCAAAAATCCAAGCTGCACCTGGGTGCCTTGTCCGAAACCTTTGCCAAAAATCCCCGCCGAACCGATGGCAATTTTTGCCTGAATAACATTGTAATTCACGCCTAAGACATCCCTGTTCGGAAAAAATAATCCGATAATCCTGTCTTTTTGATACGCCTTTAAAATTCCAAACCACATTCCAACGCCCAAAACTGAAAATATAAGCACGGTGATCAAAAGATGTTTCCATTTAATCCCCGAGACCAGGACAAAACCGAACCAGATAAAAAATAACAGAAGCATTGACCCCATATCCGGCTGCAAAGCCACAATTCCCGCGGGTATGGCAAAATAAACAAATGATTTCAAAATATTTGAAACATGCGCAATCCCCTTATGCTCTTTTTTAAAAAAACTCGCCAAAACTATTATCAAAGCCAGAGCCGCAAAAACCGACGGCTCAAATTTAAACGGGCCCAAAGGAATCCAGTTCTTTTGTCCCCTGACTCTGGGACCGATAACCAAAGTTGCAAGCAGCAGCAAATTTGCGATTGAATAAATTCCAAAAATAACCCCCTTGGAATTGACAAATGACCTCCAGTCAAATTTGATGATTATAAGCGCAAAAACAGTTCCCAAAACCAGCCATGCGATTTGTTTCCAAAACAATCCCATATCCGCTCCCAACAGGCTGACCAAGCTGGCCAAAACCAAAAACAAAATGGCAAAATTAAGTTTCCAATCTAGTTTGTTAATCATGAAAATATTTATTTTTTTGTCATTCTGAGGTATGCCCGAAGAATCTCACCTCTAAGAATAATGAATAATACACATAAAATCAAAAATAGCCCGCCAGAGCGAACTATTTTATATTAAGATTTCCGTTTGCAACCAGTTTATATTTCTTTTTCCGCAAATGATTTATATAAGCCGCGGCCGCTATCATAACCGCATTATCGGTCGGAAATTTTGTTACTATTAACTGAAGGGCTTCTTTCCGCGTAGTTCCGCGTTTAAGTCCGCGTAGTTCCGCGATAAAAGCCTTTTTAAGGCTTTTATTCGCCGCCACTCCGCCGGAAATCATAATTGTTTTTGCTTTGTACTTTTCGGCAGCCTTTAAAGTTTTTTTGATCAGCACGTCAAACGCCGCTTTTTGGAAACTCGCCGCCACATCAGCTTTTTGTTTTTCCCATTCCCCATTTTCCATTTTACCTTCCGCTAACTTGTGGTCGCGCAAATAATACAGCACCGAAGTCTTCAGACCGGAATAACTGAAATCGAAATTTTGCTGGTCCAGCATCGGACGCGGAAATTTAATCGCATCCGGATTGCCATTCTTGGCCAGTTTTTCAATCTCCGGACCGCCGGGATACGGCAAATCCAACAGCCTGGCAACTTTATCAAACGCTTCACCCACGGCATCATCCCTGGTTTCGCCGATTTTCTTTATGGTTTTTAAATCTTTCATCAAAACAATCATGGTATGCCCGCCGCTGACTATCAGTGAAATCGCCGGAAATAATTTTTTATAATCAATATTTTTCTGCTGCAATAATAAGCTGTACAAATGCCCGTCCAAATGGCTAACTCCTTGTAAACCAATTTTTTGCGGTTTTCTGCGTTTATTATTTCCGCGTATTTCCGCGTATATTTGCTTTGCAAAGTTAACCCCCGCCCAAAGCGCCGGCTCAAGCCCTGGGCCAACAGTAACAGCAACTAAATCAATTGTATTCAGAATTTGGAATTTGGAATTTGGAATTTTATTAGAAATTAAAAATTGAAAATTAGAAATTCCGAGAATCTTCCCTATCAAAATGGGAAGATTCCGGAGGTGTTCCCTCTTGGCAATATTCGGCACCACGCCTCCGAACGGCTGGTGGATTTTTATTTGCGAAGCCACAAAATCCTTTAAAATTTTAAATTTCGGAGACTTCAATCCGCCGCTTGCCTCAACCAAAGCAATGGCTGTTTCATCGCAGCTTGTTTCAATAGCTATAATCTTCATAAAATCATTAAAACAAAAAAAAGATACTTTGTCATTCTGAGCCTGCGTTTGTTGGAAGCTGGCTTCCTCCTCGTAGCATTAAGAATCTTGCCGGTGTCATTCTGAGGTAATCCGAAGAATCTATAAACCCGGATCCTTCGTTGGGCTCAGGATGACAAACGTTTCGCTCAGGATGATATGCAATAGTTCAGGCATTCCGAGATAATCCGTTTGCTGGAAGCCGGCTTCCTCCGCGTTAGCGTCAAGAATCTAATTGAGGTCCTGGACCCTGACGGGGAGTTGATTACAACAACGGATTACCTCAGGATGACGGAAATAAAATATAAATAATTATTAAAATATTACCCTATTTTTCTGGGTTTTTCCACTTGACTCCATTACTCGGATATCTTCTGAATAATTTAATCAAAAAAATCTTAAGCTTGGTATAAAAATTAAATTGCTTGCAAAAGCAGCTTCTTCGGATTGCCTCAAAATGGCAAATAAGAAATTACCGCGTCCACCTGAGACGAACTCGCGATGGAATAATGAAATCATCCTACCTCCTTTATAAAAGGAGTCAATAATCCCATTTACCATTCACCTATTTACAGCGTCCACTTGCTTGCGGCAAAAATAAAAATCATCGCAACAATAAGTATTGTAACGTTATTCAAAATCGCCTGGCGGTTCATTGTCCCTTTCAAATGGTAGGAAATGAAATCCTCCAAAATGAACACAAACAATAAAACCAAAGCGCTGGCGTTCAAAAATCCTAGCGGAAGAAACGATATCGCGCTGGCTAATTCCATAATCAAAAATGCGGAACCTGCGATTATCAAAGATTTTCGCGTCTTTGGGAAATCCGGATGGAAAAAATCAAGAAATTCCTTCAGCGCCCCGTAAAAAGCCGCAAAAGAAATCATGAAATAAAAAATAAAGCCAAACCCGCCGGTTTTATCCGCTGCAAAAAATACCGCGCTTATCAAAAAATAAATAAATCCGCACAAAACATTCAATTTATTGTCACGCTTCAAAAATGAGAAATTTTTCACCCCTAAAAGCACAAAAAAAGCCAATGAAAAAACTATCGCAGCCGCCGTGGCAGCCAAACCATTTGAAAAAAAACTTATTGACCCCCATGAATAAAATAATAATATCAAAAAGGAATAAATAAATTTTTTCCATTCAAACAGAGGCTGGAAATACATATACGCGGCGGCGGCAATAAAAACAAAAGGCCAAAAAAATCCCCCGTTCGCGTTTGCCATCAGCAGCAATGCCGCGAATATTACGGCTTTAAGAACCTGAGGCCACAATGTTAAGATTGGCGCCCTTAAAGCTAATTTTAATTTTTTTAACATTTGCAAAATCTCCCTTAATAATCCTGTCGGCCAATTGATCCAGAATTGTTTTTTGAATCATTCTCCTGATGGGCCTGGCTCCGTAATCCGGATCAAAGCCGGCATCGGCGATATGCTTTCTGACTGAACCGTCTATCGCCACGCTCAAATTCCTCTCTTTCAACTTTTCTTTTAACTGTTCCAATTGTATATCAACAATTTTTTCTATTTCGGTCCTGGTCAGCGGATTGAATACCACGATCTCATCCAGCCTGTTCAAAAATTCCGGCCTGAAAGTATGCTTCAAAGATTCATTCACCTGCTCCTTGAACATTTTTGATTGATCCGCCGCATTGTCCGCTTCTTTTTTCTCCGAAGATTCAAAACCGATTTTGGACATTTCCCTGAAATATTCGCTTCCGACATTGGATGTCAAAATTATAATTGAGTTCCTGAAATTAACGACTTTCCCCTTGCTGTCCGTAAGCCTGCCATTGTCAAAAACCTGCAATAAAACATTAAACACTTCCGGATGCGCTTTTTCAATTTCATCAAAAAGTATCAAACTGTACGGCCTATGCCTGACCGCGTCAGTCAGCCTGCCGCCTTCCTCAAAACCGACGTATCCCGGAGGAGCGCCGATAAGCCGCGCGACCGAATGCCTTTCCATATATTCCGACATATCAATCCTGATCATGGCTTTGTCATCGTTAAACATAAACCCGGCCAAAGCTCTGGCCAGCTCGGTCTTACCGACCCCTGTCGGCCCCAAAAACATAAATGAGCCCGATGGCCTGTTCGGATCGGAAAGCCCTGTTCTGGCTCTGCGCAGCGCGCTGGCGACCGCTTTAACGGCTTCTTCCTGCCCGACTACGCGCTTTCCCAATACCTCTTCAATGGTCTGGAGTTTCTGGCTCTCGGTTTCAAGCATCTTGGAAACCGGAATGCCGGTCCACTTGGAAACAACCTCGGCGATATCTTCCTCGTCAACCGCCTCTTTTATGAATCTCCCGTCAGCTTCGCCTTTTTTGATTTTAATTTTCCCGCCGATATATTTTTTCTCAAAAGCCTTCAGCTCTTTCTCGGCCTGAGGCAATTCGCCGTAAATAATCTTGGCTACTTTTTCCAAGTTTCCTTCGCGTTCCGCGAATTCGGACTGGCGTTTTAATTCCTCTATCCTCTTTTGAAGATTATGGAACTGCTCAAATGTCATTTTCTCGGCGTGCCATCTTGCGGAAAGCTCGTCGTTTTTTTGTTTCAATCCGTTCATTTCTTTTTCAATCGCCTTCAATCTTCCTTTTGATTTTTCCCCCGATTCGCCGGCCAAAGCTGATTTTTCAATTTCCAATTTCAAAATTTCGTGGCGGATTTTATCTATTTCTTTCGGCAAACTTTCCGTTTCCAATCTGCGCGCCGACGCGGCCTCGTCAATCAAGTCAATGGCTTTATCCGGCAAAAATCTTTCGGTAATATACCTTGCCGAAAGATTGACCGCGGAAATAATCGCTTCGTCGCTTATCCTAATGCCGTGATGGATTTCATATTTTTCCTTAAGGCCGCGCAAAATCGCCACACTGTCGTCAAGAGTAGGCTCTTCAACCAATATCGGCTGGAATCTTCTCTCCAGCGCGGAATCTTTTTCAATGTAGCGCTGATACTCCGAAATTGTAGTGGCTCCGATTGCGTGGAGTTCTCCGCGCGCCAGAGGCGGCTTCAATAGATTGGAAGCGTCAATCGCCCCTTCGGCCGCTCCGGCTCCGACAATCATATGGATTTCATCAATGAACAAAATTATCCTCCCCTGGGAATTTTGCACTTCGCGGATAAACGCCTTCAGCCTGTCTTCAAACTCGCCGCGGAATTTCGTGCCCGCGATTAAAGACCCCAAATCAAGCATTATAATTTCTTTCCCTTTCAAAGGTTCCGGGACATCGCCGCTGATAATCCTCTGAGCCAGCCCTTCAACAACCGCGGTTTTTCCGACTCCCGGTTCTCCGATTAAAATCGGATTATTTTTTGTCCTTCTGCTGAGCACCTGAATAACACGGCGGAGTTCCTCGTCGCGTCCGATAACCGGATCTAATTTTCCCTGCTTCGCCATTTCAGTCAGGTTAATAGCGTATTTTTCCAAAACCTGGAATTTGGATTCCGGAGTTTCATCGGTAATTCTCATTGATCCGCGCATCTGCGCCAAAATTCTGAAAGCCGTTTCTTTTTTCACTCCGAATTCAGCCAAAATTTTCGCGGCTCTTGAATGCTCGTTGTCTAAAATTGCCAAAAGCAAATGTTCGCAGGAAATAAATTCATCCTTTTGCTGCTGCGCTATTTTACCGGACTTGTCCAAAATAGCCATCACCTCCTGTGAAAGATAAAGCTGCGGCGTAGCGCCCGTTGCCAGAATTTTCGGTTCCCTTTTAAGTTCGTCAAAAATATTTTTGCTTAAGGCTTCCAGATTGACTCCGGCTTTGGCAAGCAACGGGACCACCAGAGTATTTTCATCTTCAATAAGCGCCGCCAAAAGATGAAGCGCCTTGAGTTCGCCGTGATTTTCCTTTGCCGCCAAGTCCTGCGCGTTTTGCAGCGCCTCTTGGGCTTTGATTGTGAATTTATTGAAATTATTGTTCATATATATTCGTTGATTTATTTAATCTTATCTTATTTACCAAAATTTTTCACTGCCTGTCCTATTAGAAATACTATATAAATATTATACATA
>DAHWFZ010000010.1 GCA_027336345.1 Candidatus Wolfebacteria bacterium | reverse complement strand
GGCGAAGCGCAGGTCAGCGAGTGGCACAGGAATCTCATTTTTGCCGAATTTCATTGAGATCCTTCGCGAACTCAGGATGACATGCAATAGTTAGCCATTCTGAGGTGTTCGGAAGAGCGCGGCGTTCTGAGTGAAGTCATAATAATGAGATTGCTTCGTCGTTCCTCCTCGCAATGACGGACACATTGGATTACTGACCCTAACGGGGAGTTGATTACAACAACATCGAGTACTCCTCGCCTGCCTGCCGGCAGGCAGGCAAAGACACCATTTTTGTCATTACGAGCACAACGAAGGAATCTCAAATCAATAAGCGCGAGTAGTTTACTAAAGCCGCATAAAAGCTTATTATTTGTGTTATAATAAGTTAATTAAATCATGTCCAAAATCAAAAAATTCATCAATTTATTCGGCGATATAGCTATTTTATACGCTTCTTTGGCTATTGCCCTTTTCATAAGATACCAGGGAGAAAACGTCCAAGCCCGTTTTAACGACCATCTTATCCCGTTTTCCGTAATTTTTATCGTCTGGCTGGCTGTGTTTTATCTGACCGATTTGTACCAAAGCCGCTATTTTAACTTCAATTATCAGGCCTTCCAACGGCTTCTTTTCAGCATTTCATTAAATGTCGTTATTTCCATAATCCTTTTTTACCTTTTTCAGGCGTTTTTCCAGCTTACCCCGAAAACCAACCTCTTTATTTTCGCCATTGTTTTCGCGGCGCTTGATACGTTATGGAGATTCATCCTCGCCAAGTTTTACATCTCAAGCGGATGGAGAAACCGCCTCTTAGTTATCGGCGAATCATCATCAATAAAAGAAATTATTGATCACCTTAAAACCAACCCGCAGTTCGGCTACGATCCAATCGCCGTACTGGAAGAATTCCCGAAAAACAACGAAATTAAAAAAATAATTCTTGAAAATAAAATCGACACGGTTGTAGTCCATTCGTATCTGAAAAAAGACCAGGAAATCGCCAAAGAAATTTACCGGCTCCTGACTTTAAAAATATCCGTAATTGATTCGGCCGCGTTTTTTGAAACCATATTCCAAAAAGTTCCGCTCGGCGACCTTGAAGAAAGCTGGTTCATAGAAAAAATCCCGTCCCGCCGCCCGATTTATGAAACCGCGAAAAGAATTTTGGATATTATGCTATCCTTAATTTTGATAATAATTCTTTTGCCGATAATGGCGCTGATTATAATCGCGATAAAACTGACTTCCAGAGGTCCGGCTGTTTACAAACAAAATCGCACAGGCCTTAATAACAAGCCCTTTGTGCTTTATAAATTCAGAACTATGATTGCCGATCATTCCGGACCGCTCGCAACAATGGAAAACGATTCCAGGATAACTCCCGTCGGAAAATATTTAAGATACACCCATCTTGATGAAATTTCACAGCTGTTCAATATTTTGAAAGGGAATATTTCCTTTACCGGCCCGCGCGCCGAAGCCAGCAAGCTTGTTGAAACATACAGCCAATTGCCCTACTACGACCTGAGGCATATCATAAAGCCAGGGCTTACAGGCTGGGCGCAAGTCAATTACAAACCCAGCGCGTCGCTTGAAGAAGCAAATGAAAAATTAAAGTACGACATTTATTACATAAAAAATCGCTCGCTCGGGCTGGATTTCCTTATCCTTTTAAAAACCATTAAATATCTGTTTACCAGCCTAACCTAAATGTTTGACCGCATAAAATCCCTTTTATTTGAAAACAGAAGCTCAAGGCAAACGTTTACCAAAAACGTTTTTTGGCTTACCGTCGCAAACGTCGTCAACAGGCTGATACGTGCGGTTTTGATTATTTACGCCGCCCGCGTCCTGGGCGTCGCGGGTTACGGAATTTTTTCCTACGCAGTCGGGCTTGCGGCATTTTTTTCCATATTTTCCGATGTCGGCGTCACGGCGGTACTAACCAGGGAAGGATCCAAAAACACCGGTTCGCTTAAAAAATATTTTACTACCGCGCTTACCATAAAAGTGTCATTAATAACATTAAGCGCCGCTCTTATTGTTTTTGTTTCTCCGTTTTTCACAAACATAAAGGAGGCCCTGCCGCTTTTGCCCATTGCCGCGCTTCTTATCACTTTTGACAGCTTAAGGGATATTTCATTTTCTTTGACCCGCGCCTGGGAAAAAATGGAGCTTGAGGCGATTATCGGGCTGGTCACCAACACCGCGATTACGGTTTTGGGAATCGTAGCGCTGTTGCTGCACCCGACCGCCAAAGTTTTTCTTTTCGGCTATTCGCTCGGTTCCGGAGTCGGGCTTATTTACGCAATATATGTTTTAAGGAACTCCTTCCCGCATTTTTGGGGAAGATTTGATTTTTCAATCGCGAAAGAAATTCTTACCGAGGCCCTGCCTCTTGCGATAAT
>DAHWFZ010000118.1 GCA_027336345.1 Candidatus Wolfebacteria bacterium | reverse complement strand
TTGCCGTGGTCGGTTATCGCAAGCGCGTCCATCCCGAGCTCTTTGGCGCGCCCGATAAGATCATCAACTTTCGCCAATCCATCAAGTAAAGAATAGTGACTATGCGTATGTAGGTGTACAAATTTTTTCATAAGTGTGTGAAGGCTTGCCCCGTAATTTACACCAGTAAATTATTCGGGGTGTACGAATTTTGTCATAATATAAAAAAGAAATTTATAACCCAATTATATAAAAAGAACCTTAAAAAACAACTTGACATCGCGGCTTAAAAATAACCGGCAGAAATTGGTTTTATCCCCGTATTTTTCCATCATTTTTTGCTATAATATTTGTAAATGAAAACCCTTATTAAAAAACTTTTCCGCCTCCGCTTCCGCCTTTCTTCTTTCAACTTCCGCCTTTCACCCAAAAAAGGGTTTACGATGATTGAGCTGTTAATTTATATAACGCTCTTGGTAATTGTCGGCGGAGTTATGGGCGGAATTTTTATGAGCGTCCTTAGGACAAGCAACCAGCAATCTTCAGACAGCGAACTTTCCAGCCAATTGAATTTTGTCACTAAAAACATTGAGCAGCTTGTAAAACAATCTTCAAATATTGATATGGCGGCGAACATTTCAACATCGTCCCTGAAATTGAGGATGCAAAATCCCGCCCAGGACCCAACCTGCGTTTATTTGTCTGGAGGAGTCGTAAAACTGGCACAGGGAAACGCCGGGCAATCGGATAAAAACAACTGCACAACAACAGCTACGGACCTGACAACCTCAAACGTTATTGTAAATACTTTAAATTTCAAAAAAATTACCTTTTATCCCGGACACGACGAGGTGATCCTGGACCTTCAAATGACAATCAACAGTTCAAACCCGCAACTGCAAGTCAGCCGGTTGCTTCACTCGGCATTTTCAAGGGTTTCAGCCGCGACGTTTGACGACAACCTTTTGCCCGGCAGCTCGGCTTCTTATGATTTGGGAACTTCGGGAAGCTTATGGAGAAACGGATATTTTTCCGGAAGCGTCCGCGTTTCCAATGGCAGTATTTATGTTTCAACTCCCAGCTCCGGATACGGACTTATTTTGCCGGACAGCAACGGAAGCGGCTGCCATCTTTTAACGGTTAATGCCAGCGGCACTTTGGCCACCGCAGTTTCCGCCTGCCAGTAAATAGCCCGGTTTTTTTGATTGCGCGGGTTGACAAGGTTTTAAAATTTAATATCATTTTTATTAATCTTTAATAAAAGGTCGTTACTTTACTAAATTATTGGTTGCTATATATTTGTTTTTGTCCTTCTGAGCCTTGCGAAGAATCTACTTTTGCTTTTCTTTGGGATCCTTCGGAATATCTCAGGATGACTACTAAAACTTTGAAAGCTTTTAATAAAAAACGGAAGAGTGGCGATAATTTCTTTGCCGAAGAAGAACCTATGGATCTCCCCGAGGAAGAAAAAAAGGGTGAAGATATTGATGATGAAATGGAAGTAAGGGAAGTCCGCGAAGATTTCCCAATCCACAATAAGTGGGAAGACGAGGAAGAAATTATATAGTTATTAATTCCAAATCCCCCTCCGACTTGAGTCGGAGGGGGATTTTATGCGCCAAAAGCTGTATAATTGCTGTATAAATACTATGTAAATAATAATCTGAGTTTATTATTTATTCTGTCATACCGAATGCTAACGAAGCATCCTTGAACCGTCCACATGGAGAGATCCTTCGCAGGGCTCAGGATGACAGAGTGGGTGCTTCACGATCCAAAGAGATGAAAATTGACAACACGCATAATGAATTGTAGAATTTCATTTTTTAAACTAATTGAGTTAAGCTTATATAATTATGCCCTTACACAAGTCGCCCAACAAAACAACTGAAAAATCAAAGCACAAAAAACGGCTGCTTTGGTTAAAAATCGGAATTGGTGTTTTTTTGTTTTTATTGGCTTTAGGCGCCGGAGCTTTTTACGAATTAGCCCAACTGGCAAAGAACTTGCCGGACCCGCAACAGGCGATTGACTGGCAAATGACCCAGTCAACAAAAATTTATGACAGAACCGGACAGGTTTTGCTTTATGAAATGAATAATAACGGGAGAAGAACCGTCATCTCTTTTGACCAGATTCCCGATTACGTAAAACAGGCGACTCTTGCCATAGAAGACAAGGATTTTTACAACCATTCCGCCCTGGATTGGAAATCCATAGGCCGCGCAATTATTACCGACATCTCAACGGGACAGCTCAGCCAGGGGGCGTCAACAATCACCCAGCAGCTGGCCAGAAACGCGTTTTTAACCACGGAAAAAACCTTCACCAGAAAAATAAAGGAGGCTATTTTGTCGTACTGGATTGAAAAATATTATTCCAAAGACAAAATTTTTGAACTTTATTTGAACGAAATACCTTACGGGTCGGGAAATTATGGAATTGAAGCCGCGAGCCAGGCGTATTTCGGCAAATCGGCAAAAGACCTAACGCTTGTTGAGGCGGCGACATTGGCGGCTATTCCTCAATCGCCGACATATTATTCTCCGTGGAACAACCATATCCCCGATTTAATGCAAAGAAAAAACAATATTTTGGATCAGATGTATCAGCTGGGATATATAGACAAAGAAGAGCGCGACAGAAATGTAAAAATCACTCCGACATTTTTGCAGAAAAATTTAGGCAGCATCAAGGCCCCTCATTTTGTAATGATGATCCGGGATTATTTGTTGAACAAATACGGCGAAGACGCGGTTAATCGCGGAGGATTAAAAGTTATCACGACTTTGGATTGGAATCTTCAGCAGATTGCGGAAAAAGCCGTCACAGAAGGCGCCAAAAGAAACGCGGAACTTTATAAGGGAAATAATGCCGCCCTCGTAGCGCAAGACCCGAAGACAGGCCAAATTTTAGCGCTGGTGGGGTCTGCAGACTACTTTGACACGGCCAACGAAGGAAACTTTAACGTCGCAACACAGGGATTGCGGCAGCCGGGTTCGTCAATCAAACCGTTTATTTACATAACGGCATTTAAACAAGGTTATTCGCCTGATTCGGTTATTATGAATTTGCCGACGGAATTTTCATCCAAGCCGGATTGCCCGATTACAGGCATAAATTATTCCGTTGATAATCCGGATTGTTATCATCCTCAGAATTTTGACCACCAATTCCCCGGCCCGGTTACTTTAAGAAACGCTTTGGCTCAATCAATGAATATCCCGGCCGTAAAGCTCCTTTACCTTGTTGGAATAAATAACGCGCTTCAGACCGCAAGTGATTTTGGCATTACAACATTAAACGACCCGAGCAGGTATGGCCTTTCTTTGGTTTTGGGAGGGGGAGAAGTTAAATTGGTTGATATGGTTGAAGGTTATTCCGTTTTTTCCCAGGAAGGAGTCAGGCACGATCAAACCTCAATTTTAGAGGTTGATGACTACAACGGGAATGTTCTTGAAAAATATTTGGATAAAGCAACGCAGGTAATTGAACCGCAATATGCCAGAATGATAAACGACGTTCTTTCCGACCAGGCAGCCAGAAAGCCTCTTTACTCCGGCAGTTTTGGGTTAACGGTTTTCCAGGACAGGGATGTGGCTTTAAAAACCGGCACCACAGACGCATACAAAGACGCGTGGACAATAGGGTATACTCCGTATTTGGTTGCCGGAGTTTGGGCCGGCAATAACCACGAAGAATCAATGCAGCAGAACGCCGGAAGTATTTTAGCGGCTGTTCCTATTTGGAACGCTTTTATGGTTGACGCCTTGAAGGAATTCCCGAACGAGAGTTTTAACAAGCCGGATCCGGTCGTGGAAACAAAGCCAATGCTTAATGGACAATTTTTTGTTAACGGGCAGGTGCACGACATTTTGTATTATGTGGATAAAAATAACCCAACAGATGCTGCCCCTCAGAATCCGGCGAATGATCCTCAATACAATAACTGGGAAATTCCGACTCAGATATGGGCTCAGCAAAATTCTTTAATACTTCCTTACTTACAGCAATCATTGTCTAGCCAATAAAAAAACGCCCTTCGGGCGTTTTTTTATTGGCGCTTGTCATTCTAAGCCTGCGAAGAACCTACAAGATCCTTCTGAGTACGTCAGGATGACAGACAAGAGAATAGATTGCTTCGTAATAACTGCTCTTATATTCCTTATTCGTTTTTTACCGGCATTAGAATATAGAAGTATTCCTGGTTATTCAGTGGTTTTATAATCACGGGTTTATTGTCGTTATTTAACCCGATTATTATATTATCTCCTTCTATATTTTTAATCCCATCAAATAAAAATTTCCAATTAAATATAATTTCAACGGCATCTCCTTTTATTTTTGCGGGAATAAGGTACTGATTTTCCCCAAGTAAAGAACTTGCCGAATAAATTTCAATATTTTTTACCCCGTCTTTTATATTGAATTTTATTTCATTAAGCCTGTCGGTAAACGAGCTGGTTAATTTTAAGGCGTTTATAAGCTCATTTTTGTTTATATTTACTTCAGTCAGCGTCGCTTCAGGAATAATTACCCGGTAATCGGGAAATTCTCCGTTAATAATCCTTGAGATTATTTCAAATCTGTCGGTTTTGAATAAAATTTGATTCGAGTCAAGATAAATTTGAATTTTTTCCGATGTTTTGTCTTGAATAATCCTGATTAGTTCCTGGATTGTCCTGAGTGGAATTATTATTTTTATTTTTTTCTCAATATTCGCTTTAAAATCATTCTCATTTATTGTTTTTTCCGCCAACCTAAATCCGTCTGTTGCCGCCAATTTTAATAAATTGTATTGAAAATCAAATAAAATCCCGTTTAATTCCGGTTTTATGTTTGTTATTTGCGCCGCGCTAATCACAGACATGAGCGCCTCTTTTAAAACCAAGCTTTCTATTTCTATAAATTCCTTGTTATTTTCTATTTTTGGGATAATCGGAAATTCCTCTTTTTTAACTCCTTGGATTTTAGCGTTATAATTTTCGGTTTTAATTATTAAGTTATTATCTTTTATTTCCAAATTAACCCTTTCATTTTGAAGGTTATTTATAATCGAAGAAATTACGTTTATCGGAAAAGTCAGTTCTCCGTCTTTTATTATTTTTGCCGGAATAAAGCTTGTTATCGCTATTTCAAGATTTGTCGCCGATAATTTTATTTTATTATCAACTGTTTCAAGAAGAAAGTTTTTTAAAATCGGTAATGTTGAATTTTCAAAACCGATTTTTCCCAAAACATTCAAACCATCTTTTAAATTACTTTTTAAAACAATTAATTCCATAAGTTAAATTTTAAATCCTAATATATTAATTATTACTACTATTACTATTATATATTAATATAGTAGTAGTAATAGTAGAGGAAGCGAATTTCGGGGATAAGTTAAAAAAAGAAGATATATAATAAATAATTTATAAAGAGAGAAGTTAAAAAAGTGTTGATAACCTACTTATTATTTATCATTTCTTTTATTAAAATTATCTTATTACTTAGTTTTTGGTCGGAAAGGATTTGTTTGTTGATTTTTTCGCACGCGTGAATCACGGTTGTATGGTCTCTTTTCCCCAGTTTATGCCCTATATCCGAATAAGACATATCTAATAAATCCTTTAAAAGAAACATAGTGATTTGCCGCGGCTCAACCACCTCTTTTCTTCTTGAATGGTCAATAATATCTTTTTCGGTCAGCTCAAAAAAACTGGATACAATCTGAACAATTTGATTGGGAGTGATGTTTTTAAACAACTGCCGAACTGTTTTATCTATAATTTCCTCAATTAATTTTTGGGTAAGTTCGGTATTTTTTACCTCCTGGTAAAAAATAATTTTATTTAAAACACCCTCCAATTCCCTGATATTTCTTTGGATTTTTGTGGCAACCAATTGGCAAAGGGGATCCGGCAAAAAAGCATTTTTTTCTTGAAGCTTGGTTTTAATGATTGCCAAACGCATTTCGTAATCCGGGTAGCTGATGTCGGCAATCATTCCGCCGCTGAATCTTGAGCGGAGCCTTTCTTCTAAAACAGGAGTCGCGTGCGGCGGCCGATCCGAAGAAATAATTATTTGCTTATCGTTTTCATATAAAGAATTAAAAGTATTGAAAAACTCTTCCTCGCTTCTTTCTTTGCCGGCGATAAACTGGATATCGTCAATAATCAAAACATCGACATTCCTGTATTTTTCCTTTACGTCGTCGGTTCTTTTGTTGCGGATTCCGGAAATAATATCATTTACAAATTTTTCCGAAGGGACGTACCTAACCTTAACCCGGTTTTTATGGATTGTTTTTATTTCATTCCCGATTGCCTGGAGTAGATGGGTTTTTCCCAACCCGGTGCCGCCATAAATAAAAAGAGGATTGTATTTTTTACCGATATCTTTTACAACCGCGAGCGTTGCCGCGTAAGCCAGCTCATTGGAAGATCCGACAATAAACGACTTAAGGTTGAATTTCGGATGAAGGTTTGTTTCGGGATCCACCTTAAACTCCTCAAAAGGAGCCTGGGGCTGAACCTTCTTTTCAATGGAACTGATTTTTTGTTCGGATGACGCGGGAACAACAACGTATTTAACCCTTCTTATGGAGTCATCCAAAGAAACCATAGCTTCAAGGATGGTTTTATGGTATTTATTTTCAACCCACTCCTTGGCGAAGTTATTTCCCAGGGCGATAACTACTTCTCCTTCGTGATTTTTTTCAACCAAGCGGCTGTTTTTAAACCAAGTTAAAAAATTAGGCCGGGAAATTTGAAGTTCTAGTTCAGCTAACACAGATTGCCAAAGTTTTTCTGTTTCCATGATGGTTTAGCTTAATTAGATAAAAATTAATGGCTCAAGTATAAGTATTATATCTGTTTTTAAATTTAAAGAAACCCGGGAAAATTTTTTTAAAACGAACAAGGTCTGGATTATCGGTGGATAACAGTAAAAAATTTTTACTGCTTGGGTTCTAATTTCTAAAGGAGAGGGAATAATAAGAAAATTTTCAGAAACTCTTGTAATTTAATAATTACTTTATTACAATTAAATTTAAAGTCAATAACGCATAGAAGGAATCTGGCGGAAAACAATGTTAAAGTAGACATAAAC
>DAHWFZ010000107.1 GCA_027336345.1 Candidatus Wolfebacteria bacterium | reverse complement strand
ATTGTTCTGGCGGCCACCAACAGGCCGGATGTTTTGGATCAGGCATTGCTTAGACCGGGAAGGTTTGACCGGAGAGTTATGACCGACTTGCCGAATATTGACGACAGGGAAGCGATTTTGAAAATTCATTCGCGCGGCAAGCCGCTGGCAAAAACCGTGGAGTTGAAACAAATAGCCGTAAGGACGCCGGGATTTTCCGGAGCTGATTTGGAAAATTTAATGAACGAGGCCGCGATTGCGGCCGCCGGGAAAAACGAAAAAGAAATCAGCCAGATGGATTTATATGAATCGATTGAAAAAGTAATGCTCGGACCCGAAAGAAGAAGCAGAGTGCTTTCACAGAAAGAAAAAGAAGTTACCGCGTATCATGAAGCCGGGCATGCTTTGGTTGCGGCGAGTTTGAAGAATGCCGATCCGGTGCATAAAATTTCAATCGTTGCCAGAGGAATGGCGGGCGGCTATACGTTGAAATTGCCGATTGTAGAAATGTTTTTGAAAACCAAATCGCAATTTTTAGCCGACCTTGCGATGATGCTGGGCGGTTATGCGGCTGAAGAATTGACCTTCGGGGATATGTCAACCGGAGCTTCAAGCGATTTGCAGAAATCATCAGAGCTTGCGAGAAATTTGGTGACAAGATACGGGATGAGCGAAAAACTGGGCCCGATAACTTTCGGAAAAACCCAGGAAATGGTTTTCTTGGGCAGGGAAATCGCAACGGAGAAAAATTATTCTGAAAAAGTCGCGGCTGAAATCGATGCCGAGGTAAAAAGATTCATTGAAAAATCTTACGATGCCGCCAAAAAAATACTTACTTCCAGAAAAGATGCGCTGAAAAAAATCGCCGACAGATTGATCGAAAAGGAAATTATTGAAAAAGAAGAGTTTGATAAGATAATAAAGGAATTGAAAATAAAACAGCTGGCGGTGTAGGGGACAGGATAAATGTAAAAGGTTAATGGAAAAAGGAAAAAACCGGGGCTTATTGCCTCGGTTTTTAGTACTAATTTAAATTTATGTTATTACCTGAGTTTATCAAAGGCTTAGTGCTGGCATAATTTATTTAAAATATGCAGATTGCTCCTCACTTTTAGCGAGGTTGACAAGTGCTATTTTAGTGGTATACTTATAAAAAGTTTCAATTGCTGTCAAAAAGAGAGCAAAGGAACATAGCTCTTAAAAATAAAATAAAAATCTGAAAAGGAAGGTGAATAATATGAAATGTCCTGTATGTCATGATAATAATCCAGAAGGAGCCGTGATTTGTAGGAGTTGCGGAACGATTTTTAAGTCAAATGAGAACAAGAATGCGAATACGAATGCTGGAGGAGAATTAAGTCCTTCACCGTATTCTGCTGAAGACGGAGGAGCTGCTCCCGGGTATCACGGAGTTCCGGGAGAGGAAGAAGTAGCAGAAGAAATTGTGGACGTGATGACGTTTGATGATCCTGTCGTCGCGGAAGCTATTGAGGAAGAGACGCCCAAAGAAGTAATTTGGAAGTTTAGGGAATTTATCAGCGTGTTTGACGGGTTTTTCAGAATGGATATTGAATTTGCAGCCGGGAGAGTGGATGTTAAGAAGATTACTGATTCGGCTGCAAGGAAGTATTTTGAAGGTGTAGAGGAGATATGGAAAACCAAAGGAATTAAGAAGGAAGAAATAAAAATGAAAAAGGTAGGCGTTGCAATAAAGTACTTAGTGGAGCAGATAAGGAACAAAGAAATTATTGTTCCTGCAACAAAGAAAGATCACGAGATTGTTTATGGGGAGATCGCAAGGATTGCTCCCCGAGCAGGAAAGGAGTTCGTAGAGAAGCATCTTGAGGAGATCAAAAAGGACTTCGAAGTCTTTTCTGAGCTTCTGAGGTGCCTCACAACTTAAGTTTAAGTAATGCCACGCCGTCTGCATATGACGGACGTGGCTTTTTTATTGGTTGAAAAATATTTGCAATCGGTTATTATATTTACAGATATGAACCATTGATTTATAATTGATAGAAAGTATCTTCAATGAAAACCAGAATTAAAGATAAACATAAAGCAATAGAGTTGAGAATTAAAGGCTATAGTTACAGCCAAATTAAAAGCGAGCTTGGCTTGAGTAAAAGTACTTTAAGTGGATGGTTAAAAGATTTTTCATTAACTCCGGAAAGGATAAAAGAGTTGCGATTTAGCGAAAAGAAAATAGAAAAATATAGGGAAACGTGCAGAAAGAGAAAGGATAAAATTTTAAAAGAGGTTTATGAAAATGAAAAAAAGATAATATTTCCTCTTACAAAGAGAGATTTGTTTATTGCGGGTTTATTTTTATATTGGGGGGAAGGAGGAAAGACAATGGAGTCTCAATTAACCTTATCAAACACTAATCCCGCAGCAATAAAATTTTTTATACATTGGCTTGGGAAAGCATTGAATGTAAAAAAAGAAAAAGTAAAAATTAAGCTTCATTTGTATAAGGATATGAATATTGAAGAAGAAATTAAATTTTGGATGAAAAAATTAAATGTAAAGAGATGGCAATTTGTAAAACCATATATAAAGAATTCAACTAAAAAGAGTTTGACGTATAAAAATGGATTTGGACACGGGACTTGCAATGCTTCAATCGGAAATGCAATTTTGGGGAAGAAAGTATTAATGGGCTTGAAAGCGGTTGAAGATTACTTTAATCTTAATTAATGTTTTCGCGCGCGTAGCTCAATGGCAGAGCATCCGCCTTATACGCGGCTGGTTGGGGGTTCAACTCCCTCCGCGCGCACTGATGACTAAATTTTTAAGAAAAATTCCGTTTGTCGTTATTTTTATCGGAGCATCGCTTTTGTTGGCGGTTTTGTTTTTTATTTATCCGAAATTTTTTCTTGCCAAAAAACCGGATGCGGTTGTATTTGTTAAACAAAATTTGAAAATAAGCGTTGAGGTTGCGGATACTCCGGCCGCATGGGCAAAAGGGTTGATGTTTAGGAATTCGCTGGCGCAGGATTCCGGCATGCTATTTATGTTTCCTTATGAAAGCGCGCAGTCGTTTTGGATGAAGAATACTTTGATTCCGTTGGATATAATTTTTATTTCAAAAGACAAGCAGATTATCGATATAAAAGAAAATTTCCAGCCGTGCCCGAGCGAACAGTTTATTTGTCCGTCTTATACATCCACAGCTCCTTCAATGTACGTTTTGGAAGTGAATGCCGGTTTTGTGAAAAAGCACGGGATAAAAATCGGGGATGCAGTTGAATTTTAGCAAATCAACACGCAACATTTGAAAAGTTGAGAATCAAAGTGTAAAATGACAGTGTTAAATTTTAAAAATATTAAGCGTATCCAATAACTTTACATTTTAAATTGTAATTTTTATTTTTGATACTTTGCTTTTTAATTTGAAATATGTCAGGACACTCGCACGCGGCAAACGTAAAACATAAAAAAGAGGCGAATAATAAAAAGAAAGCCAAGATTTTTTCCAAGCTGGTAAAGCTTATTACA
>DAHWFZ010000102.1 GCA_027336345.1 Candidatus Wolfebacteria bacterium | reverse complement strand
CCCTGTAGTAGAATTGCGATTAATTTTTTATTTAATTAAAACAATTCTATTTAAAAAGTTAGTATATGTGTATATAAATTTCATTTATACTTTCGCGATAAAAAAAATAATTAAAATATCGCAATTTCACTACGGGGCATTGTTCTTTAATGTGGGGGTAAAAATGAAATTAATATCATTGAGAATAATTTTCATAAAT
Source organism: Candidatus Wolfebacteria bacterium (assembly GCA_027336345.1). Classification (GTDB taxonomy): domain Bacteria; phylum Patescibacteriota; class Minisyncoccia; order UBA6257; family UBA9933; genus DAHWFZ01. Next base: position 4,248 of record DAHWFZ010000102.1, on the reverse strand, counting down.
GAAATCAGCGCAAGAACCAGTCCCAAAACCGCCAGCGTCCCGAATATCGGGAATGATTCCAATATTGAAAAGGCAAAATCTTTCCAATAAGCTGCAACTATTGCCGAATCCGAAATTACCAGCGACATAAACTGCAAAAATCCCGACTTCAAAATTTCACTTTGCAGTTCTTCCAACGCCGGAATTAAAGCCATAAAAGCGGCAAAAGAAAAAACAGCCAAAAAAGCAATTCTTATTTTAAAAATTTTCAATCTTTGTTCATGGCTTATCCGCGCCATTATGGCGTCAGAAAGCCCCTCCGGAATATCTTCGAAATTATTTTGCCTTAAGGCTTTTTTATTGTTCTTCTTAGTAAGCATATAAGCATTTTTTATGCCCCGTAAAAAAATTTTTTGCCGGGCGCGCTTCACATTATAATAATACAATAAATTCGATTAAATTGGTGCAATAAAAAACAGCCCCGCTTTGGCACGGAGCTGTTTTTTATAATTAACGAAATTATTATTTTGCTTTTGTTGGCGCAAGACAACTCTCGTTGTTTTATTTAGAAACCAAATAGATGCTTAAAGAAACTTCCAATTGAACCGAAGAAATTCATACGCGCATGGCCGTTATTGTTCGCTTTTGTATTCGCATTCGCGTTTGTCCGGTCAATGACGGATGCGGCTAATACCGAAGTGCCGTTAACCGTTCCCTGCACAATTACATTGTCTCCGACTGCGATATTGGAAATCGTTGAGCTGGCATTGCCGGCTTTTTGGATTTTAGCGCTTGTGGCATCTATTGTGTATGAAACATTTGAGCTGTTTGCAATAACAAACGTTGACCCGTTTACGGAAGATACCTTGCCCGCCACCACCGGCTGGCCATTGCCTTGAATCTGTATTCCATCATTTTCTTTTTCACCGCTGCGGACCATATCTCTGATCTTAGTCGCTGCGACATTTGTTCCATTTAAGGTTCCCTGAACGCTGACCATATCGCCGACTGCGATGCTTGAAACTGTGCTTGTTGCATTATTTTTAAACACCGTCGCATTAGCCGCATCCACGGCATAAGATGTTCCATTTCTGCCGCTTACCGAAAAACTTGTTCCGTTAATCGTCGAAACAATTCCGGTTACCGCCGGCATTGCGCCATGGAAATTTTTTCTCGCCATTCCATTCTTCATTCCCTCAAAATTTCTGGAAGCGGCCAAAGCCGAACCCGAAATAAAAAAGCCGGAAAGCAAAACCGCGCCCGACAAAATTACTAATTTTTTATTTGACATATTTTTTATTTTTAAATTTTTATGACCTTTGTATTTATTAATACAAAAATCAGGCGTGTTTTGGTGCGCCTTGATAAAATCGCGTAAAACACAAAGGAAAAATTACGAAAGGATTTTTCTAAGGGCCAAAAGAGCTCTCCTATAGCGGCTTTTTACGGTATTTAAAGATTCCCCTGAAAATTCCGAAATCTTCTGAAAAGTCAGATCTTCATCATTATGCATTTTTATAACTTTCTGATAGTCCGGATTTAATTTTGCCATTGCCATAGCAAGCTTTTTCACCGATTCATTGCGGCTGAAAATTTCCTCCGGCAATAACCCGGTATCGGCTATGGTTTGCACCAAAATATTGTCCCCTGCTTCATTTTCAAAATCCGAAAATAAATACGGCTTTTTCTTTTTCAGCCAGTTAAGCGAAGTGTTTTTGGCAATTTCAAAAATCCATGTCTTAAATTTTTTAGACTGGTCGAATTTTTTCAAGTTCTTCCAAACAGCCACAAAAACATCCTGAGTAATGTCACTCGCGTCCCCGCTGTTTCCGACATACCTGTAAACAAAGTTATAAACAGGCTTTAAATACTGGCTTATAAGAGTTTTAAGCGCCTCTTCATCCCCTTTCTTAAGGTATTGCCGGATAAGCTGCGCCTCATTTGATTGCATTTCCATAAATTTAATATATTATACCACATTCTAAAAAATACAAATAGAACAAATTTAATTAAACATTAAACAAATAATTGAATATAAAAAAACCGCGTCGCAATATAGCGCAACGCGGCAATTTTTGTTTTAACAATGATCCTGAAATCAAAAAAAGACAGATCATTTTTCGTCAAAACAAAATCTAAAATAAATATGTAAGAACACTCTGCTGTTCGTCAAAAGACACGCGGAACATCGTTCTTACAGAAATTTATAAACACAGCGCAATTAACATTGCAGTCCACGTTAGGAAACAGCGTCAGAGTCGTTAATCGCGCAGATTAAATATATAAAGCTCGGCAAACAACACTCAAACTCTCGTTAGGACATACATCGTCTCGTCATTTGCCGAGCGTAAAAACTGCAGCCGCTCTGTGGATGAAGACACCCTCTCGTTCGTCATAATAATGACAAACCAACATTCGTCTTATTCATAAAGCAGCTTTTCCAAGCTAATCCTTTTCGACTTCAGCGGACAAAAGTTCCGCCACTCCATCGGTCCGGCTCCACTCCCTGTGCAGCCACTCAACAAATTTGGTCAAAGTCCGCCAAATGGCCATCTTATGGATGTGCCCGTCGGTGAATTTTTTCACCCTCTTGCCGGCGTCGTTTTCCGATTCAATCGGCTGAGGATATTTGATATGAAACTTCGCTTTATATTCAAGGAGTTTCCTACCCCAGACCGAATTGGGTCTGCGATTAAACTGCTCTCCCAGAAGATAAAGCGCCTGCCTCGCCTCCGGACTCCAGTTGGCGACTTCGCCGTTTCTGCGCCGGGCAAATCTGCCGTCATCCAGAACATGAACGCCGCAAAACTTCTTGAGCTGATGTTTCGTCTTGAACCGGCGGATATCGCCGATTGATACAATCAGCCTGGCGGCAATCATTTCGCCCACGCCTTCCAGTGGTTCGAAAACATTCTGCCATACAGCCAATTTTCTGACCGCTTTTTTCAGAATGGTCTCGCACCGCTTTTCTTCAGTAAGAAGATTCTGCAGCACCGTGTCGCTCGCCTTGGCAAGATCGTATTCTTCTTCTAATCGTCCTTCAGGATAAATCCCGTCCGAAAGGAAAATGCGTCCTATCAACCTCTGATACAAACGTTGCTCGCAAGCGATTCGCGCCTTCATGGCATCTTGCCGCGCAGTGAACGCTTCACGTACAAAGACAAGATCCGCGTCGCGGTCGCTCATTAAGTTGAACAAAGCCGGGTACTTCTGAAAAAGATCAAGGAGTAATAAATGATCATTATTCTTGTCGTTTCCATTTCTCGCCTCTTTCAGCTTAAACGGCGCGATGCGCATCACTTCCACCTTGCCGGATCGACGCATGGCAAAAGCCAATCTGTCGCCCGAACCGCCGAGCGCCATTACAACCGTATCTCCTTGAATAAGCCCGCCGTATTCCGCCGGAACTTTCTTCGGCTCGCCGGTTTTCTTTTCGCGAACAATGTGCCGTTCCAAAATTCCGGTAAGCTCCATCCCTTCGGCGAATTTCCGCCACTCAATGGGGTATGAATCGGTTACAAAGTCCAATTCGTCTTGTTCGGTTTCCAGTTTATATGTCTTTACTCCATCCTCGCCTTTTATCGCCACCAAAGTGGGCCTGGCTTCTCCTTCCGCCGATCTCTTTACCCGATGAACCACTGAAATTATTCGTCCCATGGGACACCTCCTCCTTAGAATTAGAAATATATTAAAGGCCAAAACAACTTATTATTTCGCTTAGCCTTTGACATTAGAAAAAAGTGAAGAAAACACTTGCCCTGTCGCTCTTAATTAAGAACAAAGCACCATTCGTTTTCTTCACTCCTGAATAGAAAAAAACTGAGTAAAAGACAGCGATTGATTCATAAAAAAAGATCTGCATTCGTCTTTTACTCAGTAGCTGAAAAAACGAACATGTCCTTCTTCGTTTTCAAACACCGAACCCATCGTCCGTTTTTTATATATTTAATTTGTCATATTCACTTGTGAATGTACTTTATAATAAGTTAACATAAAATAAAAATAGTGTCAAATCCATTGTGTTGACATTTCTTCTTATATATGATATTTATCATATCAGCTCATCACCATAGATTTACAATAAAAAACCGAAAAATAAAGAAAGGAGAATTCCCTTATGTGGGATCCGTATGCTGACTTTGAATCAACAACTCTGCCTAATGGACTTAATATTCACGCCGCCCATTGGCCAAACCGGCCGTGGGAAGCAATGTCTTTTGTAATCCATAGCGGAGCGGAACATGATCCGACCGGATACGAAGGAACAGC
>DAHWFZ010000099.1 GCA_027336345.1 Candidatus Wolfebacteria bacterium | reverse complement strand
AGTAATATACTAAAAAAGCGCTCCGGGAAACGGAGCGTTTTTTTATTGCAAACTTTTTTTGATAAAAAATAGCCTGCCTTCGCACCGGCAACTGATAATTGTTTTTATTTCAGCCCTCACAGCTAAAATCAAAATCAGTTACGGGGCGCGCAGCAGACTATTCTTTTATCCGCACTAATCCGCGGTTTTTAATCCGCGTAATCGGTGTCCAATTATTTTACTGCTTCTTTCAAAGCTTTTGCGGCTCTGAATTTCGGCTTGATTGATGCCGCAATCTGGATCTTTTCTCCGGTTTTGGGATTAACACCCATGCGAGCGGCTCTTTTGGCCACTTTAAAGGTTCCAAATCCCGGCATTGCAACTTCTTCTCCTCTTGCTAAAGCCTTTGTGATTGTATCAAATATGGCTTCAACGGCTTCGGTAGCCTGCTTCTTAACTTCAATATTGGCAGCTTCCATAACGGCCGCGATTAATTCTGGTTTTTTCATAATTTAGATAGTAATTACAAACTCCCGACCTTTTAAACTTATTTATTAAAGTATACTAAATAGTATAGCAAAAACAAGGATTTTTACAACGATCAAGCTTTAGTTGCCTAGTAAGCTAATTCAATCATTTGTCATTCTGAGCTTTGCGAAGAATCTCATTGGTCTAGGTTCCTTCGGAGTACCTCAGGACGACTGCTAAGAATATTTTATTACCGGGCGTATTCCACGGCCCTGACTTCCCTGATGATATTTACCTTTATTTCACCCGGATATTTTAATTCGGATTCAATTTTACCGGCAACATCCTTTGCCAATTGATACGCGCCAAAATCATCAATTTTTTCCGGGGTTACGAAAATCCTCAATTCTCTCCCGGCTGAAATAGCATAAGCGGTTTTAACCCCCGGGAATCCGGTTGCGATGGCTTCCAATTCTTTAAGCCTCTTAATGTAGTTTTCCAAACTATCGCGCCTTGCGCCCGGGCGTGAAGCCGATAAAGCATCCGCTGCCGCAACGATAAACGATTCCGGGCTGGAAAACGGGTAATCTTCATGATGCGATTCCATAGCATGGATAACAGCGTCATTGATATTATATTTCTTTAAAATTTTCTGGCCCAGTTCAACATGGCTTCCTCCGACTTCATGGTCTATCGCTTTTCCAATGTCATGCAAAAGCGCCGCTTTTTTGGCGAGCTCCGCATTAACCCCAAGTTCGGAAGCTATCATCGATGCCATATGGGCGGCCTCAATGGAGTGGACCAAAACATTCTGCCCATAACTTGTCCTGAAATGAAGGCGTCCCAAAAGCTGGATGATTTCTTTGGGCAAATCATATATGCCAACTTCATAAACCGCTTCTTCGCCTATTTCCATTGCTCTCTTGTTTATTTCCTGAGTCGCTTCTTCAACTTTTTCTTCAATTTTGGCCGGCTGGATTCTGCCGTCTTTAATAAGCTTTTCCAAAGCAAGTCTGGCAATTTCCCTTCTCATCGGATCAAAAGAAGAAATAACCAAATAATCCGGCGATTCATCAACAATAAGCTCCACTCCGGTCAGCCGTTCAAGAGCTTTGATATTCCTTCCTTCGCGCCCGATTATTTTTCCTTTCAAGTCCTCGCTTTCAAGATTAAATATTGACGTTGTAACTTCCGAAACATGCGACCTGCTATAACGCTGGATTGCCGTTGTCATTATGTCCAAACTTTTCTTTTCCAGTTCCTCTGTCCGTTCTTTCTCAAGTTTCTGGACCATCTGAGCCAATTCCTTTTGGGAATTTTCCTGGACTCTTTTAAGAATTATTTCCTTGGCTTCTTCGGTTGTAAGTTTGGCTATCTTTTTAATTTCTTCTTCCGCCTTGCCGCGCAGCTCATTGGCTTCAATTTCTTTTGCTTTGATTTTTTCAACTTCTTCAATAAGTTTTGTTTCTTTTTCCCTTACGCCGCGAGCTTCCTTTTCAACGGTTTCTTCTTTGGTAAGAAGCCTTTCTTCCAATCGGTCCAATTGGGTTTTTCTGTCACGTTCTTCTTTTTTGGATTCCTCAATCAAGCTCGTGGATTTTCCCTGAGCTTCCAAAATAAGTTCATTTGCTTTTATTTTTGCTTCCTCAAGCTTTTCCTTTGCCTTTTGCTCGGCGCTATTTTTTAATTTAGAGGCAAGATTTTGCCTGAGAACATAGCCGCCCGCCCCTCCTATCACCATTGCTAAAATAGCCAATATAATTGGATTTTGAAACATGTATTAAGCTGTTCGCTAACTTCGTCATAGAGTATTCTCCAATGTTTGTATATTCTCGATTAGTCAGGAACATTTGTTATTTTTGATAAATATCGATCGTTAGTATTCATTAAATAATAAATCTAAAGTAAATATATGTAAACCCCCGCGCCAAAACTTGGCGCGGGGGGGGGTAAATAAATTTAATCTCTGATAATAAGCATCAAATCCGACACATTAAAGCAGTCTTTTTTGGCATAAACCGCATCCCCGGTTTTTTGGAAAAATTCAAAGGTGGAATGAGTGCACAAATAATCGGAAACATCCAGCTTTGCCTTCTTTGCTTTTTGGGCCGATAACGAATCCCCGATTGCTCCGGCAGCTTCGGTATGGTCATAAGCATCGCTGGCAAAGGACATAAAAACAACATTTTCCGCATTTAATTTTCCTTTTGACATCCGCTCCAAGGCGCCCAAAATGACTTCCTGATTTCTGCCGCCCTTGCCGACTCCGCCGACCATCTCCGATTTGCCATCGCACTTGCACGGAGCTTCGTTTTGCGCCGTTAAATTGAATGTAATAGTCGTTTCTCCGGCTATTAACAGCGATTCATGCCTTTTAATTTGTTTTATAAGCGGCGTAAAAATTTCTTTTGCTTCCCCTTCCAGCGCAAGAGAATAAATTCTTGAATCAAATCCTAATTTTCCGGATTTTTCCAGCATGCTTAAAATTGCATCCTGATTACAGACAAAAAGAACATTTTGAACGTTTTTAAAATATTTTTTGTCCTTGGGGGTCTCCACCAGCCTGCTTACCGGGAATTTCAACCCGTATTTTTTTAAAATACTCGCGGCTGATTTCTTAGTCGTTTTATCAAAAACCGTAGGGCCGGAAGCAACAGTGCTCAAATCATTGCCGCACACATCGGAAACTATCAAAGAAATTACGGTTGCCGGATAAGCCATTTTTGCCAGCCCGCCTCCTTTAATCTCCGAGAAATGCTTTCTGACCGCATTTAATTCGGAAATATTGGCGCCGGCTTTTGTCAAGGCTTTTGTAACTTCAACGGAATCTTTCATTTCCCAGTCTCCGGAACATGCCAGAGCGGAACCGCCTCCGCAAATAAAATTTATAAGCAAATCATCCTTGTTCAGGCTTTTTGCCAGTTTCGCAATTTCTTTGGTGGCTTTTATATTTTGTTTTGACGGCATCGGATGAGTACCTTTAAAAATTTTTAATTTAAAATTTTTAATTTTTAATTTTGGCAAAGTCACATCAAGGGCGATACCGCCGGTGAGTTTTTGGCCTAAAATTTTTGCCAATGTGATTGAAGCCAATGCGGAACCCTTGCCAATGCCGAAGACAATAACCCTTTTATAGTCGTTCAGATCAACCTTAATGGCTCCGTTTTCTTCCGGATTCTGATGGAATATGGTCAAAAAATCCCCTTCTTTGATTCTCTCCCTTTTAATTTTCCTTTTAATGCTTTGCGTGATATCAATGGCTTCATAGCCGGCTTCCGCAATCAAAAGCGCTTTTTTACGCAGCGGATTTTTTGCCAGTTTTTTAAAATTTGTAATATGCATTTTGTAATATTTATTATAAGAATTTTTCTAAAATTTTATTTCTATCTTTAGTATCTTCAATTTTTAGCATTTCTTCGGCTTTTTTATCGCCATACCATTTTTTATAAAAATAACGCCTTGATTCGATAAAATGTTTAATCTTAAATGATTTAGAGACATCACTTTTCCCATAAAAATGCTTTATGACTGAATTATACACAAAATAAATCTTATAATTTTTATTTTTTAATGAATTACACAAATCTCCCTCTTCAAAATATAAAAATAAATTTTCGTCAAATCCCCCCACCTCATCAAATGCTTTTTTTCTAATAAACAAAGCCGAACCGACGATTGGATTATATTCAATAAAATTAAAATTTTTAAATATTTTGATGTTAAAAAATTTGTCAAAAAATTCCTTCCATATAAATTTATTCGGCCAAAATACTTTTTTATGAAAAAAGAAATTCTTCCCGATTAAATCAATTCTCGGCCCGCACACTCCGGCTTCCGGATGAATTTCCATAAAATCGAAGAGAATCTTTATTGAATTTTTTTCAACTACACAATCTGGATTTAGAACAAAAATATATTTACTTTCCCCCTTTCGCGCCAGAAGATTATGTCCCGCGCCAAATCCCAGATTTTTACCAGAGTAATAAAATTTAACCGCTTCGCTTTTATATTTATCCTCCAAATCGCTTAAATCATCCCCTGAACCATTATCAAGAATCAAAATCTCATGTGAAATCCCTGAATCTTCAAGACCATTGATTGCACTTTCAATACACTTGGACAAATATTTTTTTGTTTTATAAT
>DAHWFZ010000093.1 GCA_027336345.1 Candidatus Wolfebacteria bacterium | reverse complement strand
CTTTCAAAAAATTAACCGAAACTATTCCAAGCTATTGAAGAGAATTCGTATTGCGGGTACCGCTTATCTAAAATAAGATTAAAGTATATAATTTATAAATTAAGTCATTGGAAATTGTTTAAAAATTTAAAATTAAAAATTAAAAATTCATGCAAATCTACGATTCCCTCTCCCAGAAAAAAGCGCCTCTCCCGAAACCCAAAAAAGGAAAGTTAAACCTTTTTGTATGCGGGCCGACTGTTTATGATTATTCGCACATCGGGCACGCCAGAACCTACATTGTTTTTGACGCATTTGTTAAATATCTCAAATCTTGCGGCATTAATGTTTTTTATCTTCAGAATATAACCGATGTTGACGACAAAATAATCGCCAGAGCGAAAGAAAACAATGTTAGACCCCTTTTATTGGCAAGAAAATTCGAAAAAGAATATCTCAAAGATTTAAAATCGCTGAAAATAACCGCCGTTAACAAATACGCCCGGGCCACGGAATTTATTCCGCAAATTATCGGGCAGATACAACGCCTAATTGAAAAAGGATACGCGTATAAAATAGACAATGACGGGTATTATTTTGACGTTTCCGCTTTTGCCGACTATGGAAAACTTTCAAGGCGGACAAGCGGACAAGCCGAGGATGCTATTTCAAGAATTGACCAAAGCATTAACAAAAAAAATAAGGCGGATTTTGTATTGTGGAAATTTTACAAGGAAGGAGAGCCGTTTTGGAATACGCCTCTGGGAAAAGGCCGCCCGGGCTGGCATATAGAAGACACCGCGATAACCGAAAAGTTTTTCGGTCCGCAATACGACATCCACGGCGGCGGAATTGATTTAAAGTTCCCCCATCACGAAGCCGAAATCGCGCAGCAGGAAGCCGCCTCCGGGAAAAAGCCTTTGGTAAAAATCTGGATGCACACGGGATTTCTTTTGGTCAACGGCGAAAAAATGTCCAAGAGCCTTTATAATTTCATAACTATTCAAGACTTTTTGAAAAATTATCCCGCTGAAGTTTTAAGGATGATGGTTTTTTCAAATCATTACCGCTCCCCTTTTAATTACACGGAACAACTGGCGGAACAAACAACGCAATCGCTGAAAACAATATCTATTTTTATGAGCAAACTGCAATTTGTTTCGGAATCCCAAAATAAAAATAGGGATAAAAATAAAAATTATCCCACAGCGCAATTAATAAGCAATTTTGAAAAAGAATTCAATGCCGCAATGGACGAAGATTTTAATACCCCGAAGGCGCTGGCTGCAAGTATCAATTTAATATCGTCTTTGCAAAACTATATATGGAATTTATCGACAAAAGACGCGAAAAACCTGATTAAATTGCTGCAAAAAAAGCTTAAAATCTTTGAAATTGAGCTGAAATCAACCAAAATACCAATTAAAATAAAGGCTCTTGCCAAGAAACGGGAGATATACAGGGGTAATAAACAGTTTACGCAATCTGACGTTTTACGCGGACAGATAAGCATGTTAGGATACCTAATAGAAGACACCCCGTTCGGGCCCTTCGTAATCGCCAAATAACAACCCTGTTATTTTAAATTATGCCCACAGTGCTCCGCTGCCATTTTGAGCTTGTCGAAGGATATGGATTCTTCGGGTTACCTCAGAATGACTGCGTGTGTCATTCTGAGCTTGCGAAGAATCTATATTTAAAATTAGGTCCTTGACCCCTCCCTAACGAGGAGAAAACCATGGATATCACAGCCAGAGTCAAGAATCCTACGCTCGTCATTCTGACGTACTCGGAAGAATCTCTTGAGATCCTTCTGTAGGCTCAGGATGACGCCGGCA
>DAHWFZ010000079.1 GCA_027336345.1 Candidatus Wolfebacteria bacterium | reverse complement strand
TTTTAATCGCTACGTAAATTAATTTTTATGTTACGAAAAAAATTGTCGACCACGCAATTTTCTTCAAACTTAATTTCTTAATCTCATTTTAGAACATTTTTGGAAATAAAAAAATGTGGATAACTCACTCAAGTGATTTTTTCGCCGACAAGCTCTATAAAATATAAATTATCATCGCTCAAATAAAATAATTTTAACGGAAAATAGCAAACTCAACCTTACGGCTTCGCCTTCGGGATTCAGACAATACGATTTTCCTAACTATTTTATTTTCACTCTGTAATTTATGAATTTTATTTCGCCATGCCGGCTACAAAAAATCGTTCTCGTTGCAGGAAAAAACGGGCTCCGGCAAATTATTTGCTTATTCCGGCATTCTTAATAATATTCGCTGTAAAAATATTTATAAACAAAAAATCCGCCTTATAAGATAAGGCGGATTTTTCTGAGGTCACAGTGGGGTAATAGCGGTGACCTCCAATTTTGATGTGTGAGTGCTCTGATCCATTACCCCGATTAATTATAACAAATTTTTTATTTCCGCGACACCCGAAAATTTATGCCTCCTTAAATACAACAAATTTATATCCGACAAAATTCCATGCCAATCCGGCGATACTTCCGATTGCGGCGCCTATAATCCCCCATTGATCCAAATTCAATCCGCCGGCAGGGCTGATGGATTTAAAAACATAAGAAGCGATAACGACATTGATTAAAAATCCAACCAGGCTTACGACAAAAAACTGTAAAAATTGGGCATGTGTCTTTTTGACGGCAATCGCGGCAAAGGTCCAATATTTATTCCAATAATAACTGTTTGTATTGGCGACTATAAATGATGTCGCTTTATAAATTGAATAAAAAGTAATTCCGAAAAAAACCAAATCTGTTGATTCGGTCTGAAAATAATTTCTGAATAAAAAAGTAAGCGATGCCAAAACACCCCAATCAACAAGAGTATTTAAAACTCCGATAACTCCGAATTTTCCGATTTGCCAGACAACTGCGATTTTTTTGCTTATAAAATATAAAATCGCCAATCCAAGCGGAGTCAAAATTAAAAACAACGGGACAATAGCCAATGCGTATTTTGCATACAGCAGCGATTTTACGGCTTTCAAAACCGGTAAAGCAAGAAGTCCTATTAATAAACCCGCGGAAATTCCAAACGCATAATCTTTTTTATTCATATTGATTGAGATCATTCGCAGGATCAGGATGGCACGCAATTTGTCATTCTGAGCTTTGCGAAGAATCCGCTTAATACTAATTTTATACTTTTATGAATTCAATAATTGAATCCTTTATTTCGGGATGGCTTACCAGAATATTTGTGCCGTGACCGCCGGCAGCATAGATTTTAATTTCTTTTTTTATATTGGGCGGCGTTAACTCAAAAAGTTTTTGTATCTGCTCGCTGTTTAAATCATCGTCTTCGGATCCTATAAAAAATATTTTCTGCCCGTCCTTTAATTTATTTGCCATCGGTTCTGTTTCTATATTCTCATAATTTAATCCGGGAGAAAACAGGATAATATTTTTAATTTCCCGGTGATTCGCCGCATATTGCAGCGATAAATTAGCTCCGACTGAAGCGCCAATTAAAATTGTTTCTCCGGGCGAAGCCCCTTTTGCCTTTAAAAAATCAATTGCCGCCTGAATATCCAGAACGCTTTTTTGATGTTCCTCCGCGGAGAAATCCCTGTATCCGCCAGGGCCGCCGTCCGACTCGCCATGGCCCCTTAAGTCAATGGCAATGCCTTCATATCCGGCATTCTGCAATTCGCTTGCGAGATCAACCCATGATTCTTTGGTCGCCGGCATCATATGGCAAAAAACCGCCCAGCCTGATGGATTTTCATATTTATTTTTATCAACAGTAAAATAATTCGCCGCTATCTTTACGTTGTCCGATGTCGTGATAAAAACTTTTTCCATAAATGGCTTATTGGCGGTTTTAACTTTTATTCATCGCTCCTTATAAAATACTATTTGGGCAAATTCTGAGCGCTATTGGTTTGAGCAGGCGTTGGTTTTGACAAGAAAGCCAAGTCCGACAATCCGACAATAGTCATCAACGCTATTATTGAAATAATAATAATAGTTATTATTTGTTTTGTTTTTTTCTTCATATGTTTTTTATTTTTAAAATTATATCACTTTTAACCGCTTTAAGTCACCTTTCATTTTAATTATTGATAATTTTGCCGCAGACTCCCCTTTTTTAATTATATTTTTACCGTCAAGAAAGTCTTTCCACCCGATTACGCCATGGCTGTTGATGTTCGGTTCAATGACGACATCAGCGCTCTGTGAACTGAATCTTGATAAATGAGAACGCATCATACTGAATGTATATTGGACAATATCTCTCAGCCCCAATTTATCTCCGTCCTTATGGTAAGAACAATGCGCGTCCACATTAACCGCGACAACATAATCCGCGCCCATATTTTTTACAATTTCAACGGGAACGGGAGAAGACAATCCTCCGTCCACCAGAAATTTTTTTCCGTTCCGGATCGGCTTGAAAACAAGCGGAACCGCGATACTTGACCTTATGGCATTTGAAACTTTTCCTTTTTCAATTACTACCGGTTTTCCTGTTTTTAAATCTGTGGCAACCGCGGCAAATGGAATTTTTAAATTTTTAAAACCAACATCGTCAATTATGCCGCTTACAAAATCTTCAATCTTATCTCCGCTGATAAACCCTCCCGTGATTGACGGGTCGATCATCAAATCCAAAAGTTGCTTTTTGCCGCCTGATAAAATAATTTCTTCAATTTTATTTATATCTTTTGTCGCGGCGTACAACCCTCCTATAAGAGCTCCGATGCTTGAGCCGGCGATAAAATCAATCGGAATATGGTTGGCTTCCAAAACCTTTATGACTCCGATATGCGCCAAGCCTCTTGCCCCGCCGCTTCCCAGAGCCAAACCGATTTTAGGACGATTATTTTCATTTATTCTCATAAGCTAATAATAGCATAAATTTAAAATAATTTTTAAGGAATATTGCACCTTGTCATCCTGAGGTACTCAGAAGGATCTCATAATTTATAAATACTGAGATTTCTCGACAAGTCCGGAATGACAGCATAAATTACTTTATCCTGCGCCTGCTTACTGAAGATTTTTTTGCGAATCTATGGGCTTCATCCCTTACCCTCAATAAAACGCCCCTGATATTTTGAATCAATTCCCTTGCGGATTTATTTGTTTTTAAAGGAAATACCAGTTCGTCTCCCCCATATTTTGATATCCCGACAATGGAAACATTTATATGCCTGTCCTGCATAATCTTTGTAATATAGCTTATCTGAGGCCCTCCTCCGTCAATCATTATTAAATCGGGAGTTCTCCACTCAGGATGATTAAACCGCCTTTCTATCACTTCAGCCAATGCTTTCAAATCATCGCTTGCCGGCGCTCTCTTTATTTTAAACAGCCTGTATTCATCTTTATCCGGCTGATTGTTCGTAAAAACAACCATTGATCCGTAAGTTTCCTTGCCTGATAAATGAGAAATATCATAGCCTTCAATCCTTTCAAGCCCCAAATCGCCGCCCGCAGATTGCGCTTCATTGGCAATTAATGCAACGTCCTGGATGTGTTTTAAAGCCTGTATTTTTTCCGGATTTTCTTTCTGCAATCTTTTCAACAGCTGTTTTTTCTTGCCGCTCAAAAATAAAACCAAATCATTTATATTTTTTTTATAATCTTTTGAAGAAATGGCGCCCACGCACGCTCCCGGGCATAATCCAATCTGATAATCAAAACAAGGTTTTAATTTTTCAGCGGCATTCTGCGTTCTAGCCCGCGTAGTTCCGCGTGTCGAAGACAAGCATGTGCTGTAAGGAAAAACACGCCTTATAATTTTCAAAGCATTTTTAATGACAGTCAGGCTTTGATACGGCCCGAACAAATGGAATTTGGAATTTGGAATTTGGAATTTGGCAAGTTGTCGGCCACGAATAATAACCGGAGCGGGATAATCAAAATTAAATTTTCGCATCCATTCATTCTTTATATTTTCCCCGTCATTCCGCGTTCCAATCCGCGTCATTCCGCGTCCCTTGGGAATAATAATATAAATAAACGACCTGTCATCGCGGTCTTTTACATTATATTTTGCCCAGTATTTTTTTATTAAATTCGCCTCCAGAATAATCGCTTCAAGCACGGTATCGGTCCGGTAAAATTTAATGTTTTTTGCCAATGAAACCATTTCCTGAATCCGGATATCACGTCCAGTGCTTGTTGACGGATTAAAATATTGCGCCACCCTTCTTCTTAAACTTGTAGCCCTGCCAACATATAAGACCTCATTATTGCCGCCGATAAACAAATACACGCCCGGTGTTAATGGGAGTTTTTTAACTTTCTCTCTTAAATTTTTCGGTTGAGTAATTGACATTTTTATAATTATATGGTAGCTTATTTTTAGAACACTGGCAACTAAATCTGATTGAAAAATCTAACTTATAAAATAAAAGGAGGCAAAAGTTATGGAACAGAAACAAGTATTAGTCCTAGAACAAGATGTTATCTCAGGCTTTTCCTACAGCTTTTCTTATCATCTTTTAAACAAAATTAAAAGCCTTAAAAAAGAGGATAGAATTTTTAAAAAAGGGTGGGAAGCCGCAGTAAAAAATTCTGATTATTCCTCAGACCTTACTGAAATATTCAGTACGGTCGCATTTCAGTTGGGAACCCAATTAGGTTTATGTTTCACCCGCTCCCCTGAGGGCATAGAGGAATTTATTTCTTGCTCAGAAGAATTCCTCGCTATTTTCAGAACAACTCCTGAAAAACCGCTCAAATAATTACGCGGTTTCAATTATCCGGGACGCATGATGCGTCCCGATTTTTTTATCCTTAAATTTTAAAATTCTTGCTCTTTGTCATCCTGAAGCACCTTGAATCTGTAAATTACAAAATTAACAAAATACGGCATTTTGTCATTCTGAACGGAGTGAAGAATCTCAGAAGATCCTTCGGCTGCCGCCTCAGGATGACGGGAAAAATTGTTTAAAAATTTAAAATTAGAAATTAAAAATTTAGATTATTTTACTAAATAATCTCTAAGGTATTTCCCCGTAATCGAATGCTTGTTATTTGCAACTTCCGCAGGAGTTCCTTTTGCCACAATTTTTCCTCCTCTTTCTCCGCCTTCGGGGCCCAAATCAATAACGTAATCCGAGGCGCGTATCATATGCATATTATGTTCAATCACGATAACCGAATTCCCTTTATCAATAAGTTTATTTAAAACTTTCAGCAGCAATTCAACGTCGTGATAATGCAATCCGACAGTCGGTTCATCCAATAAATACAAAGTCTTCTTCCCCAGCGGGTGCGTAAGCTCGCGCGCCAGTTTAATCCTTTGCGCTTCTCCGCCGGACAATGTCGTGGCGCTTTGCCCAAGTTGCAAATATCCCAAACCGACTTCCTGCATAACTTTCAGCTTATCGATTATTGTATAAACGCCGTCAAAAAACTCCCCGGCTTCGTCAATTGTCATTGCCAAAACTTCAGAAACATTTTTTTTCTTGTGTTTTACCTGCAAAGTTTCCCTGTTAAATCTTTTTTCATGGCAAACTTCGCACTCCACCAGAACCGGAGGTAAAAAATGCATTTCAATCAAATTATGCCCCGCTCCTTGGCAGGCTTCGCAGCGTCCGCCCGCGACATTGAATGAAAACCTTGAGGCCGTATATCCCCTTTCCCTGGCTTCCGGAAGCTGGGCAAAAAATTCTCTGATCGGAGTAAATATCCCCGTATAAGTAGCCGGGTTAGAACGCGGCGTTCTGCCGATCGGCGATTGGTCAACCATAATTACTTTATCCACATATTCGGAGTCCAGAATTTTAGCAGCGCCTTTTAACGGTTCGTTCATCCGCGCTTTTACCAAATTTAAATTTTCATATAAAACATCGTAAACCAAAGTTGATTTACCGCTGCCCGAAACCCCGGTAACGCAAACCAATTTACGCAAAGGAAAACTCACATCCACATTTTTCAAATTATTCGCAGTCGCTCCGATGATTGTAATTTTTTCAGTTTCTTTTGATCTTGCTTTGGAAACTCCGAATTCCAGATCCCCGTTTAAATATTTTAGCGTTAGCGAACCGGGGAACTCCTTCGCGCTTTTTCCTTTTAACATTTCGCTCATCTTTCCGATTGCCACAACTTCGCCTCCATGCCTGCCGGCCAGCGGTCCCAAATCAACCAAAAAATCAGACGCGTGTATTGTGCGCTCGTCATGCTCAACGATTACAAGGGAATTATTCCTGCTCTTTAATTCTTTAAGCGTTGAAATCAGCCTGTCGGTATCCCTCTCATGCAATCCGATTGTCGGTTCATCCAAAACATATAAAGTATTGGACAGGTGCGATCCGATTTGAGACGCCAACCTTATCCTCTGAGCTTCGCCGCCTGAAAGAGTTTCCGCTTCCCTGCTGAGCGAAAGATAGTTCAAGCCGACTTCATTTAAAAATTGCAAACGTTCCTGGATTTCTTTAACCACGCTGTGCGCGATAATTTTTTGTTTTTCAGTCAGCTTTTTCCCGTAATTTATAAAAAATTCCCGCGCCTCTTCAAGCGTCATTGAGGATATATCATTGATATTTTTATCCTTAATGCGCACGGAAAGCGCCTCGGGCTTTAGTCTTTTGCCTTTGCAATCCGGACAAATGGTGTTTAAAAACAAATCTGTCTTTCCCAATCCGAAACAAGTCGGGCAAGCGCCGTGCGGGCTGTTAAATGAAAACAGCCTCGGCTCAACTTCCGGAAAAGTAAAATTATCCAGCGGACAAGTCCATTTTGAAGAAAGCATAAACTCCACAGGCGCTGACTTACGCTGACCCGACACAGAACTATGCTGAATTTCTTCCGTGTCATTCCGCGTATCAGTCCGCGTTGTTCCGCGATTACCGTCTGCTATGCCCAATACGACGGTAACAAGTCCCTTGCCATGATCCAACGCTGATTCCACGGCTTCAAAAAGGCGCGTTTCATCCGTAGCCATTGCCTTATCAATAACAATTTCAATATTGTGGACTTTATAACGCGGCAAATCTATTTTATCGTGAAGCGAATAAAAATCTCCGTCAATGCGCGCCTGTGAAAATCCAAGATTCAAATAATTATAAAGCAACTGGTAATATTCCCCCTTTCTGCTCAAAACAACCGGAGCTAAAATAGTCACGATTCCGTTTTTAGTTTCCTTGGCTTTTTCCTGGATGATATTAACCATTTCTTCAACGGAAAGTTTTTCTATTTTTGTGCCGTCATTTGGGCAATAAACTTCTCCAAGGCGCGCAAAAAGAACGCGCAAATAGTCGTAAATTTCCGTCAAAGTTCCGACAGTTGAACGCGGGTTATGGCTCAGCGCTTTTTGATTAATGGCAATTGCCGGGGAAAGCCCCAAAATATCATCAATATCGGCGCGCTCCATCTGGCCCAAAAATTGCCTGGCATACGGAGACAAGGATTCAATATATCTGCGCTGGCCTTCGGCAAAAATAGTGTCAAACGCCAAGGACGATTTTCCGCTGCCCGAAACTCCGGTAAAAACCACCAATTTTTCTTTTGGAATTTCAAGTGAAATATTTTTTAAATTATGGACTCTGGCTCCTTTTATGATTATTTTGTCTTCCACGTTTCAAATTGAAAATGTAAAAATAAAAATGAAAAATGACAATGTAAAATATTTGAGCGACACTGCCGCGCCACCCTGAAAACATTCGGATTGCTCGGTATAAACTCCGCCAAGGATTTCATATTAATATCCTTCGGGATTACCCTCGGGATGACGCTGCCATATCAACTTTAAACTGTAATTTTGGCTTTTGATTTTTTAACTTTACATTAACTGCAAATTCCCCTCAGGTTTTGCTCCTATAGGGGTTAATGAATTTTTATGGTTACGGATA
>DAHWFZ010000050.1 GCA_027336345.1 Candidatus Wolfebacteria bacterium | reverse complement strand
AAATGGAAAATGGAAAATGGAAAATGGAAAAAAACTATTTTAAAATTATTGATCGCAAGGAGGCGATTAAAAAGGCAATTTCTTTGGCGAAAAAAGGCGATGTGGTTGTGCTGACCGGAAAAGGCGGAGAAGTCTGGATGTGTGTTGAAAAAGGGAAAAAGATTGAGTGGAACGAGAGAAAAATTGTTGAGGAAATTTTAGGGGAGTTAAACCACTGATATACTTAAGTATATCAGTGGTTTTAAAAATATTGTTTTATAAAAAAATAGGACCCTTGTGGGGTCCTGGATGATAACGTCGGGCTAAGCCGCCCGACTATCTTTGAGAAACTTTTTCCATCCATCTAATTCTTCTTTGGATGAAAAAGTTCTCTTTTCATCCGGCGAGTATGGATTTTCCTCGCAGGATGGGCACTTGTCGGTGCCGGGTGTCGGCGGGAGCAATGCCCCGCAATTTAAGCAGTGCATCACTCCTTCCTTCATCATTCCCTCCTTTTTGGGTTAGCAGAATCCGATGCGGCTCATCTCTTCCGCCGCCTCATTTTCTGCGTGCATGAGCGCTTGTAAGCGCTTGCGTTCCTGAGTGGCAACGATCTTTTCTGTCGCCGCTATGGCATCCACTGACACCTTCTCATACTTCTGAAGGTGTCGATTTTCCCTCGGTTGCGATTTGTATTTCGCAACCATGCTTCCCACTCCGGTAATTACCAGAATGGTGCCGACAACGATGTCGGCAATTGCCCATACCGAATAGTGGAACTGGGCGCTGATGGACGGGCCAATTATAGCTGATCCGGCCATTGTCATACCAATTACTACTAAAGCAATTTTCAGCATAACTTTTTCCTCCCCATATAAATTTTGTTAAAGGGCATCTTCCGATGGCCCGAATGTTATTTCCGGAAAATCGAAATTTAATTATTTATATCATAAAAAGATATAAAAGTCAAGCATATTTGCTTTATGGATTCCAAGTACAAAATATACCATAAAAACGGGCATCTTCTCAATATTTCCCGCCTTTATGCATTAAACTTTATGCATTATACTATCTGGTATGTTGGAATATTTTACCGAAGCATTGGTTTTGGATAAACAGGATTTGGGCGAAGCCGACGGCTTGGTTCACCTTTACACCGAAGAATTGGGAAGATTATCCGCAAAGGCGAGAAGCATAAAAAAAATAACTTCCAAATCAAGCGCTCATCTGGAACCCGTTCATTTTGTGAAAGTCCGTTTTATTTTGGGCAAAAATGGCAGCTTCCAAGTTATTGATTCTTTGTCGTTTGAGAAGGGTTTGAAGAAAAAAATAAAAAATTGCCCTGAAAAGCTGGCAAAGTTTTTGAGGATTTCAAATTTTATAAAAGAAATGTCGCCGGAACTCCAGTCTGACCAAAATTTATGGCAGGCAATCAAAAATATTTTTCATTCTGACATTGAAGAGCGCTCCGCTTACGGCCTTATTTTGAAAGAATTGGGCCTGGACCCGCAATATGCCGTATGCAACATCTGCGGCGCCGATAACATTAACTTTTTTTATAAAACAGACCAGTCGTTTTTTTGCGATAAGTGCGTTCCGGCGCAAAAAGTTTTCAGCAAAAGTTTGGTTAAAATAATTTAAAAAATCGGTTATACTTTAAATAACCAACGCGATTCAAAATATTCGAATACATCCGAATGTCACGAATAAACATTCGAATCAATTTGCAGTTTAAAATCTCGCGCATTATCGATGGAAATAAAAACTAAATGGGCAAAGGAGAAAGAAGCAGCCAAAAACTCGGAAAGCAAGGCGGCTTTTGGAGAAGAAATGATAAATAAAGCGGGCAGCTACGGTAAAATTATTTTTTGGGCGCTGATGATCGCCTTGCTGATTGGCGGCGGGTTTGTTTCTTACTTTATCGTTCAATATCAAAAAAGCAAGGAGCTTAATTTTGACGTTTCCGCGCCGGACAGGATACTGATTGCCAAGCCGTTTGAAGTTGATGTTAATTTGGAAAATAAATCGCAGAGCGTTTTAA
>DAHWFZ010000029.1 GCA_027336345.1 Candidatus Wolfebacteria bacterium | reverse complement strand
TATCCTTTTGAAAAATTCCGGAAGATACGGAATCTGCGCTCCGCCTCCGGAAAGTATGATTCCTTTTCCCATAACATCCGCTACAAGTTCCGGCGGAGTTTCGTTAAAAACATTTTGCACGGCCGCGACAACATCCAAAAGATACGGGTTCAAAGCCTCGGCTATCTCATTTGAATTTATAATGACGTCTTTCGGCAATCCGCTTATCAAATCCCTGCCTCTTACTTCTATATTTCTCTTGTCCTTTGTCGGCAAAGCGGCTCCCGCCTGGATCTTAATCGCCTCGGCGGTCTGTTCGCCGATTGAAATTGAATATTTCTTTTTAATGTAATCCGTAATCGCCTGGTCAAATTTATTGCCCGCGACCCTAAGCGATGCCCAGGAAACAATCCCGCCCAAAGAAACAACCGCGGTTTCCGACGTTCCTCCTCCGATATTTATAATCATATTTCCCGAATGGGCGTTTATCGGAATTCCGGCTCCAAGCGCCGCCAAAATCGGCTCTCTCACAATATATGCTTCGCGCGCTCCGGCTTCCTTGGCGGCATTAACAACAGCCCTGCGTTCCGTCTGCGTTATGCCGGCGGGGACTGAAATCACAACATCCGGTTTGAAAACATTAAAGGATCCGATTGCTTTTTTTATGAAATAACCGAGCATCGCTTTTGTAATATAATAATCCGCGATAACTCCTTCTTTGAGCGGCTGATAAGCTTTGATATCGCTCGGGGTTCTGCCGATCATTTCTTTGGCTTCCCTGCCGACGGCCATAACTTTATTTTCCGGCATGCTCAATGCCACGATTGTCGGCTCGTTAATGACAAACCCCCTGCCCGGAACAAATACAATCGTATTGGCTGTCCCCAAATCAATTCCAATTTTTCTTACAAACATAATCGCCTTGCTCTATCAGCGAATATCGAAATTATCCGAAATAACGAAATAAATTCTAAATTAAATTTCTCCTTTTCGTATTTTCGTTCAGTTTCGTTCTTTCGCTGATTAAAGTAATATTATTCTTTCTAATTTCGTCAAAATATGTTTATATATTATAGAATAAGCAAATAAAAATCAAACTCGCATTTTATGTCCCCATTAATAAGAAAGCTCCTTTTTTACGCATTTGTAATGCTGTTTATATTGTCGGGCACAATTATCATATCATATTCCCTGGGCTGGAAAATCGATTTTAATCCTCCAGCCGGCGGATTTATTTTGGAAAGGACCGGAGCCATAAGTATCAAAACCGATCCCAAAAATGTCATCATAAAAATTAACGGTAAAAATTATCCGGACCAATCGGGAATTTTGCAAAGCGCAACGTTAATTTCGGGCCTTTTACCAAAAACATACGACGTTGAAATAAACAAGGACGGCTATTTGCCATACCATAAGAATATTTCCGTAAAACCCGCTTTGGTATCAAAACTTTCCAGCATAAGGCTTATTCCGGATAAAATTTCATCCGATACAATCAGCCAGGTTAAAGGGAATGTTTTTATCGATTCCGCCGATAACTCAAGCAAGTTTATAATCCAAAACCAAAAAACCGGGATATATTACTTTTACGATCTGAATAATTTATCCAGTTTTCTAAATCTTACAAACGCATTTGAAAATTCCAACCCGACATCCACAATTAAAAAAGCAAAATTTGTTCCGTTCAAAACTACCCAATTCGCGATTGAAGATTCTTCGGGGCTGAAAATTTTAGATACCGAAACCGGCAATACCAGCCTGATAGTTAAAAACCCGGCTGTTTGGACAATTGAAAATTCAAGCGTTTATTATATAAAAACTCCGGCGGGTAAAAACAAAAATCCCGTTCTTTACTGTTACAATGCGGCGATTCAAGCCCAATGCCTGTCGGTGGAAATACCAAAAATATTTTCTCTCAGCCGTTTTATTCAAATAAAATCTTTCAACAACAAAGTTGCCTTTTTAAACAGCACCGGCGGGCTTTATTTGTTTGACCCGAACTCCGATGACATAAAAGAAATTGCACATAATGCCAAGTTTTTTATCTTTTCCCCGGATAACAAAAAAATCGCGTTTTTGGACAAAGACGGAAAACTGGGAATACAATTCTTGGACAATTACAGCAACGATTTTATAAAAAAATCCGGAGATGTCATAAGATTTGACCTTGAAAATAAATCAGAAATCACAAGCATAGCGTGGTATAATGATTCAAATCATCTGTTTCTTGATTACGGCGCTGCTGTTAAGTTTATGGAGATAGACGAGCGTTTGCCCCTGAATATATATATGATTGCCGCCAATGTCCAAAATTATTATTACGATTTCAAAACGGATATTTTTTATTTTATATCAGGCGGCAAGATTCAAAAAATAGACTTTAATAATCAATAAAAAAAATTTCACAAATTATTTGCAAATCATCGCAAATCGCAAATTATTCGTTATGAATATTCGCCTAAATTAGTGGACGTATGTATCACGTTAACACCGAACAATTTAAAGGGCCATTGGAAAAACTTCTGGAATTGATTGAAGCAAA
>DAHWFZ010000023.1 GCA_027336345.1 Candidatus Wolfebacteria bacterium | reverse complement strand
TAGATATGGCGACTAAATCAATCCTCCATCCCCTATCTTCTTGAATTAAGTTTTTGTTGGATGCTGCGTATGCCGCGGCTATTTTTGCGGTTTTTATAAATTTAGATCTGCTCATTTGATCTTCCGGTTTAAGTTGCGGATTAACCAAATTACCGGATGAAGTATAAAATGGCCTCATTGTTTTAACTTCTACAAAAACCAGCGTCCGATCCGGATCTTGGCAAATAATATCAAGTTCTCCGAATGTTCGCTTAAAATTCCGGTCAATAATTCTGTACCCTTGATCCCTAAGAAATCTACAAGCCAAGTCTTCCCCTATTTTTCCTGTTTCAGATTTTTGAGTCATTACTATACTAGATATTATATTAGTTTTGCTGGCAGCTATATTTGTGAATAACTTCATATGATTTTTTGCGATCGCAAAAAATCATATGAATAGCGATTTGTGCAATAAACGGAACGCCGTCATCTGTCGCAAAATAATGTGAAACAAAATATGTTTTACAAAATAGGGATTTGTGGGGTATGTTTGCCGGAGAACACTTGCAAGTGGAAAATGGAAAATTTTGTACTAAACATATTGTTCTATAAAATTAATGTTTCACAGCAAACAACCATAAGTTAAAAAAAGCTGTATCTAAATAAAAAATGTTTCACAAAATGTTTCACAAGCGCAATTTAGCGGAAATGAATAATTTTGGTGAGAATTTCTATGTTAAAAGTGTTTCACGTGAAACATCGCAATATGAATACAGCGTAAAATTATTTCTAAAATGAACAAAAAGTTATATGTTTAAGTTTATTGCCGAATTATTTAAGGACTTTTAATAAGAATTTTCTGTTTATTGTTTCACGTGAAACATTAGTTGTGTAATTTTAATAAAAAGAGGGGCAATATTTGTCGTGTGGCGGTTTTGTTTCACAATAAGCCAGATTTTTCATTGGGGGTGTTTTACGTGAAACACTTTATATCACCGTAGAGGCATCAGGATAAAAAAGTATGTTATAAAATTGTTTCACAAAATGTTTCACAAGAGGCAAAGAATTCGGCAAAAATAGGCAATAAGCCTAGTTTCATATGATTTTTTGCGATGGCATACGGACTTGTCTTTGCCTGCCGGCAGGCAGGCGAGAATCGCTCAACATTGCTTTAATTAACTCTCCGTCAAGGTTGATAATCTCAAAGACAGAGATTGCCACGGAGTACCTCGCAATGACAGGAGGGCAAATCGCTTTGCATTTCGCAATGACAAGAGGGGTAGCAGAGCGCTTGTCATCCTTAGCCCGACAAAGGATCTTAGTGAAATTCAATAAAAAAATAAGGTTATTGGCCTTGACGCAAAGGAAGCCGGCTCCCACAAACGCAAAATACTGGAGGAGGATACTTTAAGAGTTGGCTTATAAAACAATCTTAATAAAAATTTATAATTATTTTGCGACAGATGTGGTATAATAAATTTAATGGATATCAATAAATTGGTTAAGGACTATTTGGACTATCTGGAAATTGAAAAAAACAGATCCCGCAAAACGCGGGAAAATTATGAGAGGTATCTCAAGAAATTTATTGAATTCGGGAAAATAAAAAAGGAAGCAGATATTACCACTGATGCGATTAAGGAGTTTCGTTTGCACTTAGCCCGGTTGTCCGCGCATGACGGAGATAATTTAAAGAAGAGCACTCAAAGCTATTACATTATCGCCCTGAGGAATTTTTTGAAATATTTGATAAAAAACGATTACGAAGTTTTATCTCCGGATAAAATAGAGCTGCCTAAAATTCCGACAAGACAGATTGAAGTTCTTGAATATGACGAGCTTGAAAGACTGCTTGCCGCGCCAAAAGGCGATGACTTAAAAAGCCTTCGCGATAAGGCGATTTTGGAAACTTTGTTTTCGACCGGCTTGCGCATTTCGGAGTTGTGCGGATTAAACAGGTATTTGGATTTGGAACGGGCGGAATTTACAGTAAGAGGGAAGGGGAGTAAATTGCGCGTTGTATTTTTGGCCGATGGCGCAAAGAAAGCGATTAAAAATTATTTGAATAAAAGGACTGACGCCGAAGAAGCGATGTTTATAAGCTTAACCAAGGCGACCAATCCGAAAGTAATTGGCAGAATTATTCCGCGCACAGTCCAAAGGATTGTGGATTTGTATTCCAGAAAAGCCGGCATTTCAAAAAAAGTTCATCCGCACTTATTGCGCCATTCTTATGCGACCGACTTATTGGTAAACGGAGCGGATTTGCGTTCGGTGCAGGAACTTCTCGGGCATGCGAATATCGCAACCACGCAAATTTACACACACCTGACAAATAAAGAGCTTAAAGAAATTTATAAAACTTTTCACGGACGCAGGAGAAAATAGAAAAGGAAAAAAGTAAATTAAAGGTGTAAAGTAAAGATGCAGGCTACGTATTTCAAATATTAAGTCGATTTTTTCGGCAACTATCCTACGTTGCGATCGCAACGTAGGATAGTATATAATTAATAAAATATTAAATAGTATGAAACGCGGGGATATTACAATTAAAATACTGGAAACAATAGCCGCTGGCGCTGCCCTAAGTATAATTGGGTTGTTTGAAGCCTTTGGGGCAATTTTAAATTCCGGATACGGAGCTTCTTATGGTAAAATGAGAAAAGAAATTTCAAAAAGTGAAACGCAGATAAATCGAAAAGAGGATAAACAAAGATACTACAATATTTTATATAAACTAAAGAAAAGCGGGCTTATTGAAGAAGAAGTTAAAAATAATAAAAAGTTCTTTCATATAACGGTATTGGGAAAAAAGAAATTAGCAGCTCTAAAAAATAAGCAAAAATTAAGTTTTCCAGAAACAAGGCAATTTAAAAAGGAAGATAGCGATAAATTTACCATTGTTATTTTTGATATTCCGGAAAGAGAAAAAAGAAAAAGGCACTGGCTTAGAAGTGTTTTAAAAAATATAGGGATGGCAATGGTTCAGAAAAGCGTTTGGATTGGCAAGGTTAAGGTTCCAAAAGATTTAGTCGATTATTTATATGATTTAAAAATTATAGAATTTGTTGAAATTTTTGAGATTACGAAAACCGGGAGTCTAAAGAATATTGTTTGATTTTGTTATTTTTACTATCCTACGTTGCGATCGCAACGTAGGATAGTAAATTACATAAAAGCACATAAAGGGAATGACGGGGAAAAGATATTAATAATAAATAAAAATATGTGCCCCAGAGAGGGTTTGAACCTCTAACCCTTGCGGGATCCCGCCTTTTGGAATTCTTAATTGGTGCCGAGGGAGGGACTTGAACCCTCAAGCCTTGCGGCGCTAGCTCCTAAAGCTAGTGTGTTTGCCATTTCACCACCTCGGCTTATTTATTTTTAAAAATTAACGGGACGTGTCTGCTAATTGCACCTCTGTCTACCGGCAGGCAGGACTGGGGCGATAGATAATTATTGAATTTTAACGGGTTTTTAGCAAATTTACATCCTTGACTTATACATAATTTTATGCTATATTTTATCAAATTTCAAGCTGTACGAAAATTCTAATTTTCAGGGCTTGAATAGGCCTTTAAAAATAAAATAAAAAAATCTGAAAACGGAGGAATAAAGTATGTGGATAAAATTTTTTTTCGGGTCTCCTCAAAGGTTTTTGGCCTCATGTATTGGCATTAGTGCGAGTTTGATTTTGGTTTCGGTGTTTCCAGGAGTGTTAAGGTCGGCGATTGAGATGTTAATGTATGAGCTTTCACCGCTGATTATGGTGGCAATTGTTTGCGTTATAATAGTAGGGGCTTTCCGCATGGTTGTAGCCCCATCCAAAAAAAGCAAGAAAGAATAAAAAAAGGAGGACACAATGGCGGCAATGCTGATTGTAATAGGGATAGTGATGATTTTAGGGTGGCAGGGTTTGGTAAAAATACCAGCTCAGCCGCCGCAAAAAGGAGTGGTAACTTTTATGGGCAAAAGGACCGATGCTGTCATAAGCGAGGGGTGGAATTGGTTTTTGTTGTATCCGTGGGTTCAAGGCGTAATTCTGGTTGATATGACAGCAAAAAATCAGGATTTTAAGCCGGAAGATGTAAGAACTCCGGATATGGCAGAGCTTGAAGTAACAGCATCTCTAACCTTTAAACCTGATTCAAAGTATCTTATTAACTACCTTAATTCTGGAGGAGAAAAAGGCGTAAGGGATATTATGGATGATGTGGTTCCGGAAGCTATCCGGGAGCTAGCAGCGAATCCTGGTAAAAAACCGGATACATGGGAAGAAGCGGTAAAGATGAAATCCGTATTTTTAGCGGAAATTGTAGCGACCGTAATCGGGAAAGACCCCGCGGCGATGCCTCAAGAGGAATTAAATGAACTGGCCCGGCAGCTCCGACGTGGAAACGGCAGTATAAAGCTTGAGTCTCTGGGTATAATCATCAGCCGTCTTAATGTGACCGATATTAATCCCAAGGGTGAGCTTGCAAAAGCCGCCGAGCAGATGGCCAAGGAACAAAGAGAAAAAATGGCGGAGAAAGTAGAAATCGATAATGTCATTGGGAGGATCAAGGAGTTGATGGCGCCACCGCTAGGTTATTCCAAGGAGCAGGCGCTCGAGATCGTCCAGACGGAAAGAAAAAAGGTTGTGAAGGAGATAAAAGAACATAAAATCTCCCTTTCATCCGGGACATCTGAGGCGCTAACGGAAGCTTTAAAATCTATATTCGGGAAATAAGGAGGAGCTATGGCAGACGTAGAAAGACCAAAATCAAAATGGCCGTATTATATAGGTTCAGCTGTAATAGTGGCCGCGGTTATAATTGCGGTTTTTGGGGCTGATATTCGGCAAAAATGCCTTACGAAGGGGGAAGCATCAGTTCAGGAACCGTTCTTTGTGTATAATTTCACGAAGGAGAAGATTGTTCCCGGCAAGGTGCTGACCATCAAGTATTACAAGGACAAGACGGTGGCGATAAACCTTCCGATCGGGACTCCGGCGTATGTGTATACGTGGGGGCTTGAGTCGGATGTGTTGATCTGGCACCCTTTGTGCGGAGGAAATCCGAGGCTTGACGGCCCCGGAAAACAATTCTTTCCTGATTGCAGCGGAAACGCCGCACGATTGATGCAAGTAACAGGAGTTCAAAAGAATGGAGTGATGAAAATTACGCTTGATCCGATCAAGCGTAAAAAAAGCTGAAAAAGTAAGTAAAAATGAGCAATCTCTCAGCCATATAAAATGGCTGAGAGATTTTTTTATTCTTTTAATTTTTTAAATAAAACTTAAAAGCCCCCGATATCGGGGGCTTTTTTTAACTGACAAATTTTTAAAGATATTATGCTCCCGGCGTTGTGACGCCTGCTCCGGGGATTAACGATTGAGCGAGCATAACCATGCCTTTTGCCAAAACTGCCACTACAACCGCTATAATTGCATAAATAATAATATTTTTTGCCTCATCAACTTTACTGGGATCACCTCCGGCTCTTAAGTAGGTGAATGCCGCGTAAAGCAAAAATAGAACTGCCAAGCTAAGCAATATGCCAAACATCCAATTACCGACAGTTGTTAGCACCAATTGCACATCCGAATAGCTTGTTACAACCTGAGGGATCGCGTTTTGGGCAAATGCCATCAAAGGCAAAAATGCTGAAATTGAACCGATTAAAAATTTCTTCATAACTAGAATCAACGAAAAACGAAGTTTTACCCTATGTCATACTGAATTTATTTCAGTATCTGTAATTGATATAATTTTAGATTCCGAAACAAGTTCGGAATGACAATGTTATAAATTCTAATTTCGTAGTTATTTTCCGACCTTTCAAAGTTAACCTAATGATAAATAATTTTAATTAATTTGTAAACTGCGCGCTAACGGTGAAATTCTTAATTTAATTCAGAATGACAGAACAGGGATTTGCCATTCTTTTGGCTCAAAATGGATAGAGACAGATTGCCGCGCCGCGCTCGCAATGACGGGAAAATAGAGAGCGTTTCTTCCTATTTTCCATAATAATGGATTAAAATCACACCCAATAATATTATTGGGTGTATGGATTTTGAAGTGTGGTTGAATTGCCGCCTGTCAAAAGATTGCCGATTAAAACCGGAAGACCTCCGGCTATTACCACAACTCCCACTCCGATTAATGCGTAAATAATGGTTTTTTTGCCATCCTGGAATTTTTTTGGATCACCGGCCGAGGTTAACATCTGGAAAGCTCCGTAAAGGATCATAATAACCGCAACCGAAAGCGAAATCCCGAACAAATATCCGGCAATTCTTGTTATTAAGCCAGTTATAGTGGTTCCTTCTCCAAGAGGATTGGGGAGAGTTTGTCCCGAATTATTAACAGTAGCTCCTCCATCCGCAAAAGCTAATTTAATATTCAATATCCAGCCTAAAAGGGTAAAAATTATTGTATTCATTAAAATAATTATATTAAAAATAAAGGGAAAAGCAAAAGTGAAATTTTAAAATCCCGGGGTTGGGCTGGTATTGATTTGGTTTATTGGCTGGTAATTTGCCGGAGCGCCTGAGTTGGGGGTAGTATATTGATTGGGGTTAGTTGTCGGCGTTGCTTGTGTCGGTCCGCCCGTTGATTGCGCTCCTGTTGTTGTTTTGCCTTTTATTAAATTTTGAAGTTCCGCGCAGTCCGGAAAAGTATTCCACGGTCCCCAAGAAGTCGGCGAGGTGCTGCCCACGAAAACTTTCATTGTGGTATCGATAATTAGCCAAGACGACAAAAGAATAGCCAGTCCGATAACGGTTTGAAGAATCATCTTTCTTCCCGATTCCATTCTTGCTGTTGAGTCGCCTGCGGTTAAGATGGTGAATCCGCCGTAAAGCATAACAAGAATTGCTATCGCAAAGGCTGCCGTGATAATAAAACTGACGACATTATGCGCTAAACTTGTAAAATCGCAAAGAGTGCAAGCCTTTCCGCTGTCGCTCCCGGGCCCGCAAGGAACCAAACTGGCTGCTCCGGCAAAATTAAAAATGGAAAAAGAAAAAAGGAATATTAAAAATAAAAAAGAAATTTTTTTAAAACTCATATTTAATTCTTGTTATTCTGAGCTTTGTGAAGAATCTGATTTTATTTGAGATTCTTCGGATTACCTCAGAATGACAGTTGAGGTGCCT
>DAHWFZ010000116.1 GCA_027336345.1 Candidatus Wolfebacteria bacterium | reverse complement strand
ATGAGCCGGGCGCAAAACAGCAGCATTACAGAAATGAACCGGATGCTGGACAGCAAGCTTACCGAATCAACCAGGGTTTTACAGCATCAATTCGGCGAAAGCGCTAAAATTATCACTGAAATTACGCGTGAACTTACAAAGGTTGGCGAAGGGCAAAAACAGGTTGTTGACGTTGCCAAGCAGCTTGAAAATCTGCAGGATATTTTAAAAAATCCAAAACAGCGCGGAGTGCTGGGGGAATATTATTTGAAATCGGTTTTGGAAAATGTTTTGGCGCCAAAGTCGTTTCAAATGCAATACGCGTTTAAAAACGGCGACATTGTCGATGCGGTGATTTTTATAAAAGACAAAATTATCCCGATTGATTCCAAATTTTCTCTGGAAAATTATAACCGCCTGATAAATACAAAAGAGGAATCGGAACGCAAGCGTTTGGAGGACTCTCTGCGTCAGGATTTGAAAAACAGGATTGACGAGACTTCAAAATATATAAAACCGTCGGAAGGGACAATGGACTTTGCTTTTATGTTTATTCCGTCCGAAGCGCTGTATTATGATTTGCTGATAAATAAAGTCGGAGCCGTTAACGCCAGGGATTTGGTTGAATACGCGATGCGCGATAAAAAAGTTGTTGTTGTTTCGCCGACTTCATTTTTGGCGTATCTTCAGACTGTTTTACAAGGCTTAAAAGCAATGCAAATTGAAGAAACCGCCCAGCATATTATCAAGCGTGTCGGCGATCTTGGAAAGCATATTGGTAGCTATGAAGTTTATATGCAAAAGCTTGGCACTCACCTAGGGACTTCTGTAAATATGTATAATTCCGCCTACAAGGAACTTGGAAAAATTGATAAGGATGTTTTGAGGATTACCGGCGACGCAGTGGAAATTGAGCCAATGGTTTTACCAAATCCGGAGTTGGAAATTGATGAATAAAAATATTTAAAAATGTATCCACAATTATTAAATCCAACAAGTATTGAGTTATTTTATTTGGAGAATAAAGAGATACAAATTCCAAAGTGCATTATTTATTTTGATAAGTGTGCAGGAAAAACATTTAAGGAAACTTTTGGCGGTAAGCCAGTAGTTTGTATCAATAATAAGCCAATGTTTGCTGAGCTAGCGATTATGACTTATTTTGAAATGAGCGGTTGGAAATCTAGATGGATAGAAACATATGGGAGAGGAAAGGGACAACCCGCGTTTTTATCGGAATGGAAAGATAATAAATTTAAAAATCAAATTGAAAATCCCATTAGAGATAAAAAAATTTTAAAAATATTATCAAATATTGCAAGTATTAATAATAAATCTTACTCCGGCTGTTGGGATGTGATAGGATGGAATAGTAGTAAAATTATTTTTGCCGAATCTAAGCGTATGAATAAGGATAAGATTAGACAAACACAAATTAATTGGCTTTCAGCCGGTTTCAAATATGGGCTTACAGCCGAAGATTTCGTAGTTGTTCAATGGGATATACGGGAAAAACCTCTTGAATTTTTTTGAGATAACTATAAACTATAAGTGGTCGCAATAAACAGTGTAATGGTTAATGTGATATGTAAAATGGAAAAATCAAAAAACCGTTTTACAGTTTACATTTAACATTTTACAAACAGATGATTAAACCTCTCTCAAACCACATTTTTATAGAAGCGGTTGAAGAAACTAAAACTACCGC
>DAHWFZ010000084.1 GCA_027336345.1 Candidatus Wolfebacteria bacterium | reverse complement strand
ACGAGCAAAATTATTTACGAACTCATCCAGATCATAGAAAAAGAAATGGAAAATATTGAAAACCCGGCTCCCTTGGCCGAAGTTGAGATATTGAAAACCTTCAGCCAAAAGGATAAAAAACAGCTTGTTGGAGGAAAAGTTTTAACAGGAACCGTTAAAAATAACATTTCAATAAAAATAACCCGCGACGGGATTGAAATCGGATCCGGAAAAATAACGAGCCTGAAATCCTTCAAACAGGAAGTAAACCAGATTCTGACGCCCAATGAAGGAGGAATAATGGTGGAATCGTCAACCGCAATCGCAGTCGGAGATCATTTAATATACCCAAGCCCCTTGCTGATTAAATAAAATGAAATATCGCAAAGACCGCTTAAACAGCTTAATAAGAGAAGAACTCTCAAAAATTATTTTGAGAGAAATGTATTTTGAAAACGCGCTCGTAACCATAACCGAAGTTGAAACCGCGGATGATTTGGAATATGCCACTGTAAATATCAGCGTTCTGCCGGCAACAAAAAACGATGAAGTCCTGAGAGAACTCAACAATAAACATAATTACTTGTTTCACTTTTTGCGTAAAAAAATACGCATCAATATGCTTCCTGATATAAGATTTAAAATCGACACAGGCATTGAACACGCCGCAAAAATAGAAAAGATATTAATAGAGGAGGAAAAGAAAAATCCTAACCCGGAAGAATAAAAAATTAAAATAACTAATATCCCAACTTTTAACCAATTTTTTTAATAATTTTTTTATATAATTTTCTTTTAGCTTTATAACATTAAAACTTTTTGCTACTCTGGTGCCCAGGGCCGGACTCGAACCGGCATGGTCATAAGACCACAACATTTTAAGTGTTGCGCGGCTACCATTACGCCACCCGGGCATTTATTACGTTTTTATAATTTACCATTTTATTTTTATCCTGTAAACAGCGTAAATGCTGCTTATTTTTCCTTTCCAGGGAAAGAGCTCCTTTATAATAAATTTTTTCAATTATTACTTTTGTCGGTAATTTGCCAAATTTTAATGTATAAATAGGATTCTTTTTATTGAGATATTTCTGACAATACAACTTACCTCTCACTGAAAAATAGCTTTCAATTTCCTCCTTAAGCCAGTTAATAAAAACTGGCGCGGCCGACGCTATTCTCAAAGACCATTGCCTATTTTTATTACTATTATGAATCCATGTTGATATAGAACCGTCACCGTCAATAACACCGCGCAAAAAATCTACAAGAAATTCATTGTCTATTTTTAATTTGCCGAGTGTTAATGATTTTCTCTGAGTCAATCCGATATTTAAAAGATATCTATAAAATTTTACATCACAAAATTGTAAAAATGAATAAATTTTTTCTTTGGATTTTACTCTGCTTTTTTTAGTTATTTTATTATTCAGTCCTAACGCTTTTTTAACATCTAAAAGATGCTCAATATTTTTTGATGTAATATTAATGTGCCTTCCATCATTGCTTAAATTTCCATCCGTAGCTATTAGACCAACTATATACCAAAGGTGTTGTGGCTTTACGGATTTTAAGTCAACCATATTCAATTATACCAAATTATAAAAAGACGCGTATGTGCGCGTCTTTTTATAATTATGAGGCCTGAGGCGGAATCGAACCGCCGTATAAGAGTTTTGCAGACTCTTGCCTTACCACTTGGCTACCAGGCCTTATTTACTTGTTTATTCTACCAATTTTCTCGCTTTTTTCAATCATTGATTCTATATTCCGAAATAAATTTGAAATAATATCCTTCGCAAACTCAGGATGACAAATATCTTTAATTATTTAATTATCCAGATTGCGATTAAAGAAATAGCAACCTGTGTGGAAATTTTTATCCAGTCTGGAATGTTTTTCTTTTTCCAAAAATGGAGCAATTTGTGAAACTTATAATGATAATCAAGAAATTTAAAGCTGACGACGTATCGGGAATAGCTCAAAATATCGGGTAAAATTCCAAAAAACATCCCGGTTAAAACATATCCATAATCATACAAATTGCCACTGAACAAAATTATAATAAAAATTCCAGACAAAAAATCAATTGCGATTTTTAAAAAATGTCCGATTAATTTTTCTTTTCCGGCTTCTCTTAATTTCACCGCCTCATCATATTCACAGTGAGGAATCAGGTCTAAAACATAATGGCTCAGAAGCGCCAAAATTGCCACTTCCCAATAATTATGCACTCTTGATCCGATTGCGGCGCCGGCTAAAATATGGGGAGTAATAATCATAATTTATTTACCGCTCGATTCCAGTTTCCCGTAGACATGCGCGTAAGCAACCATAGTTATCGGAGCAGTAACAAAAACTCCCACAAAAAATGCCAGCATACCCAATAAATTCATGCCAATATTAAGAAAATAAAATAAGAATAAATCCCACCTTGCGCCCTTGGTTATCCTGGCGCTTTCTTTTAATGCGTCGCTTGCCTTCATTCCCTTATCAATGATCAAATACGGGAAAAATTGGTATTTAACGGCCCAAATTATGCCCGGAACAATTAATAAGACCAACCCGCCTAAAACTATAAGGTAATAAAGAACATAAGCAATAACAAAATCAAAGAATTTTTCATAATCCTGATGCAAATTTTCAAAACCTACTTTTTTGCCCTCGGCTATATTTACGGAAATTCTTACAATAACCATTCCCAAAAATATTTGTAAAATCCAGCTAACAGCCGTCAAAATAACCCCGAATCTGGAAATATAGGATACCAAGCCGACAGCCGCTAAAACCGCCGCAAAAAACAAAAAATCGGATTTCATTCTGTGCCAGCCGAATTTTATCGCTTCTTTTTTTGAAAATTTTTGTGTCATATTGTTTATCTTATTCCGGCATTAAATTTTTTTCTTAAAATTTCTTCAACCTTTTTGACTTCATTATTAACCTCGTTATCGGTCAAAGTTCTGTCTTCGGCCTGAAAAACAATCCGGAAAGTCAGGCTCTTTTTATCTCCCAACTTTTTATCATCATACTCATCAACCAAATCAACGTCTTTTATGTGCTTCAAATCAACCTCCTGTATTGATTGTATCATATCCCCAACCTTGAAAGTTTTATTAACAAGCATTGAAATATCCCTCATAACCGACGGGTATTTCGGCAAAGGCCTGAATTCATTCTCCCCTTCAACCAGTTTCAACAATGAGCCCAAATCCAATTCCATCACGCAGATATGCCACTTTTCCAGATCGGACGGATTTTTCACTTTGCCCAAATAACCTATGTCCTTTCCTTCCGACTCGATTTTCAAGACTTCGCCATGTTTCAAATATCCCGATGTAAAATCTTTTGTCCAATCGCTGCCCATGGCTTCGCCCAAAAAATAATCAGTCAGCCCGATTCTTCTGAATAGTTCATCAGCCAACCCTTTTAGCTCAAAAAATCTTTCCTCTGTTTTTGAAGCAAAAATAATGCCAAGCGAATCCAGCTCGTTAATTGAATCAGATCCGGCTTTTTTAAAGAACACCTTGCCGGTTTCAAACAAAGAAATTTTACTGAAAAATCTGCCGTTGGTTTCAATATCTTTTATAAGATTTACCGCCAATGTAGGCCGCAAGTGTTGAAACTCGGCGCTTATCGGATTTTGCAGTTCAACAACCTTGAATTTATCGTTTTTAAATGAAAATTCTATCTCAACAAAAGAATGATTATAAACTTCATCCAGCCCCAGCCCGGTCAAAACTTTTTTAATTTTATCCTTAAGCACTATTTCGTCTTCAAACCCCGAAGGCGCGATACGAATGCGCGGCGCCACGGATTTTAATTCGTTATACCCGTACAACCTGATCACCTCCTCGAACAAATCTTCCGGATTTTCAATATCCGTCCTTAACAACGGCACCTCAACGATAAATTCCCTGACCGAGGAAATTTGGCTGGCGCGGACTTTTACCCCGAAATCCAA
>DAHWFZ010000075.1 GCA_027336345.1 Candidatus Wolfebacteria bacterium | reverse complement strand
TAATTATTGTTATTTTTTAGCTAAGTTTGACAAATCAAGATAAACCGCCGGATCTAAAGCGCCTCCGTAAGGCATTTTAGGCCCGCAGCTTAATTGTGCCGGGTCTATATGGAATGTCTGGCTTGCGTAAACTCCGAAATGCAGATGAGGGCCTGTCGCATAACCGGTGCGGCCGCTGTATCCGATCAATTGGCCCCTTTCAACAATATCACCTTCTTTTACGACCCACAAAGAAAGATGCCCATATAGGGTAGTCAAATTATTATAATGTTCAATCGCTATAAATTTTCCATAAGCGCCTCTGGGACAATATAAATCCTGATTTGCAACTCCGATAACTTTTCCTTTTTCAGCGGCATAAACCGGAGTTCCGACCGGAGCTCCAATATCCAACCCGTTGTGAGGCTTGCCCCGGTAAGCCCCTTTGGCGGAAAATGCCGTATTGCCGAATCTTTGAGTTATTATTCCAAGCGCTATCGGCAGTCCCAAAACTCCCGGCCTTGGCGGAGGCAGAATGCTTTTATCCATCCTTAAGCCTGCGTTGACTTCAAGGTTGTAAACTTCGTCTTCAATCTGTTGTTGTTGCAGCTGCAGTTTAGTCAGTGATTGCTGGTAAATTTTCTCGCTGTTTTTGGTCTGGTCCAGTAAAGTCTGCCGGTATTTTTTGGTATCTTCGGCAATCTGTTTTCTATATTTAAGATTTTGAGCTTCGGCTTCCTTTGCGGATTTTTTATCAGCCGCGGTTTTTATTTGATTACTTAAATTACTCTGAAGATTTTTCAGATCTTGAATATCCGACATAAGCTGATCTTGAAAATCCAATAATCCTTGCGCTTCAAAAACACTGCTTGATAAGCTGTTGTTTTTTAAAAAAATCATTAAGAGATTATCGTCGCCCTTTTGCTGGAGCTCCTGTAAAGCTTGGGCAATGGCGATTTTTTTCTCCCCTATCTTATTTTCCGAATCCTGAATGTCGTATTGATTGGCTTCCATTTCCAGGCCCAGTTTTTCAATCGAGGTTTGACTCAATTTAATTCCCAAGTTGACTTGATTTAAATTGGAATCAATCTGCCGTACTTCATTCTGCAGTGTTTGTTTCTGCGTTTGCGTGTTTTCAAGCTGGCTTTTAGTCGACTGAATTTGGTTATTAAGGTCCTGGAGCACCTGATTTTTAGCGTCAATCTGGCTCTTTATCTGATCTTCAAGACTGGGAGTCGATGATGCGTCGGTTGTGGAGGCCGTTGAAGATGCCGGATCAGTTGAAACGGCCAAAACCGCCTTACTTGGGCTTGAATAAATCGCCAAGCAGGTTAAAAATATCAGCAGGCTGATTGTTATTTTTTTATGCATCATATTTTATCAATCGCAATTTTAACTCTTTGCAATGATTTTTCTTTTCCGGCTACTTCCATAATTTCAAACGGACCGGGCGAATTCTTTTTGCCGCTTAATGCCGCCCTTAGCGGCCATAATAAGTCTCCCCTGCCATAAGTTTCGGTAAATGGCATCAGAGTTTCTTCAAGTTGTTTTTTTGTAAAATTTGATGCCGGAATTTTATTCAACTCGCCTTCCAATAATTTCAGATTTGATTTTGTTTTTTCAGCCGGGGTTTCTTTCCAATTTAAAAGATTTTTATCATAATCCGGAAGTTCAAAGAAAAATTCAACCAAATCCTTGAATTCCCCCAGAGTCTTCAGGCGCTCCTTTTCCAATTCAATAACTTTATAGAGCAGCTCTTTTTCGTTTTTCCAATTTTGAGGGATAAAGTCGGATAATTTTTCCATCAGCTTATCCGTATCGTATTTTTTAATGTATTGCGAATTAATCCATTCCAATTTTTCCAAATTAAAAACCGCGCCCGCTTTTTGCACGCGCTTTATATCAAAAATTTCAGACAGTTCATTAAGAAAATAGATTTCTTTTTCACCTTCCTTTTGTTCCGGGTGCCATCCTAAAAATGCCATAAAATTTATCAGAGCTTCCGGCAGATATCCCATTTTTTTAAAATCATTCAGCGATGTATCTATATATCGTTTTGATAATTTGCTTCTGTCGGGATTTAAAATCAATGGCAAATGAGCATATTCAATTTTATCAAAACCAAGCGCGCGCTGAAGCATAATTTGTTTGGGCGTGTTTGAAATATGATCTTCTCCCCTGATGACATGGGAAATTTTCATTTCAAAATCATCCACAACTCCGACAAAAACAAACAATGGAGATTTTAACGATCTTGCGATTACGATATCCCCTGCCAGATCCATATTTGCGCTGATTTTACCCCTGATTAAATCGTGAAATTCAGCCTCCCCAACGGGCATTTTAAAGCGTATTACCGCGTTGTCGCCGTTATTAAGGCGTTCTTTTGCTTTTTCTTCCGTAATGTTTCTGCACTTTCCGCTGTATTTCGGCGAAAGTCCCTGGCTTACCATGGCCTGCCTGTCTTGTTCCAATT
>DAHWFZ010000071.1 GCA_027336345.1 Candidatus Wolfebacteria bacterium | reverse complement strand
CAGCGCGGCGGATAAGCCTGCGTAAAACATACCCGCGCATAACATTAGCCGGAATAACTCCGTCGGCAATCATAAATACCGCGGCTTTTATATGGTCTGCTATAATCCGATAGCTTTTAGACTCCAGTTGATAGCTTTTGGAAGATAATCCGGAAATCCTGTTAAAAATAGGCTCAAATAGTTCGGTTTCAAAAACATTTTCCTTATTATTTAAAACAGCCAGAGTCCTTTCGACTCCCATTCCGGTATCAACATTTTGCTGCTTCAGCTTTTCCACGGCGCCGTCGGCGTTTTTATTGAATTCCATAAAAACATCATTCCAAATTTCTATCAATCTTCCATTTGCCACCAAGTCTGAAAATTTGCCCTCCAGCTTTCCTTCTTCCGGCTTGGTATCATAAAACATTTCCGTATCCCCTCCGCACGGCCCCGTCGCGCCGGCAATCCAAAAATTATCATCGCTTCCGAGCGGAATAATCCTGATATTATTTTTTATAATTTCATCATCTCCGGCAATTTCAACTTTCATATTCATTTCCGAGAATACGCTTTCCCAAATTTTAATCGCGTCTTCATCTTTTGGAATTCCATTGCCGCCTTTAAAAACAGTCACGTAAATTCTCTTTGGGTCAATTCCAAGCCACTTTGAACCGGTCAAAAATTCAAAGCTCCACTCAATGGCATCTTTTTTAAAATAATCTCCAAAACTCCAATTACCCATCATTTCAAAAAAAGTAAGGTGCCGATTATCACCGACATCGTCAATATCGCCTGTGCGCACGCATTTTTGGACGTTTGCAACACGCTTGCCTCCGGGATGTTTCTCTCCCAAAAGATACGGAACCAACGGGTGCATACCCGCAGTCGTAAAAAGCACCGATGAGTCGGTTTCCGCCGGAACAAGAGACGCCGATGGGATTATTGAGTGCCCCTTGGATTTAAAAAATCCAAGATATTTTTTACGAAGTTCTTGGGCTGTCATAGTTAATTTATTATGAATTATTTAAAAACTCTTGATCTTTAAATATTAAATATTGGATTCCCAATTCTGTGAAAATGACAATAATACAAAGTTGAAATACCGAGATTCTTCCGAGTACGTCAGAATGACGGAACTTGATATTTTGCAATTTTAAAATTTAAAATTCAAAATTAAAAATTCCGTTTTTGCGGTTTAGTATTCCCTCAACTCGTGCGCCTTGTAATGCCCTTTGATTTTCTCCAGAGCTTTTGCCTCAATCTGGCGGATACGTTCGCGGGTAACTCCGAATTTCTTGCCGACTTCTTCAAGCGTGTGAGTAACTCCGTCTTCAAGCCCGAATCTTAAACGCAAAATTTCCTGTTCTCTTGGAGACAGATCTATTAAAATTTCATGGATTTTATCCTTAAGCAAAGCCAATTCAGCCTGTTGGTTCGGCGATAGATTGCTTTCATCTTTGATCAAATCGGACAAAGTCGCTTCTTCGTTATCTTCAATCAGCGGAGCTTCAAGCGAAACAACTTCCTGTGAAATTTTTTGCAAATTGTAAATTTTTTCAACTGCAATTCCCATTTCAATGGCAATTTCTTCCGCCAGCGGCTCGCGGCCGAGCTCCTGCATCAAGCGCCTTTTTACCTGGGTATATTTGGAAATATTTTCAATCACATGCACCGGAATTCTGACAGTCCTGGACTGGTCGGCGAGCGCGCGCGTAATAGCCTGCCTTATCCACCATGTCGCGTAAGTTGAAAATTTAAATCCCCTTCTGTAATCAAATTTTTCAACGGCTTTGGACAAGCCGATATTGCCTTCCTGGATAAGATCCAAAATGGACATCTGCGAAGTCCTGTGCGCGTATCTTTTTGCAATGGAAACAACCAAACGCAAGTTTGATTTCATAAGCCTTTGGCGCGCTTCCTCGTCGTTTTTTTCGGCGCGCTTTGCCAAATCTTTTTCTTCCTGCTGGGTGAGCAAGGCATAGCGGCCGATTTCTTTCAAATAAAGCTGCACTGAATCCGGCACGTCCTCGGACATGCTTAATTGAGTCGCCTGTTCCAATTCTTTTTTGGAAACCTCAGGCTCATTCATATCAATCAAAGCAGCGGTTTCAATAACCTTGATATTATCCTTTTCCAATCTGTCATAAATTTCTTCAAGCAAAGAAACATCCTCCTCGATTTTCGGGAAGTAATGGATTAATTCAGTGTCGGTAATAAAGCCCTTTCCTCTGCCCCTTTGGACAAGCTCTTTGATTATTTGCTCGTCAATAACAGCCTTTTCTCCTGTTTTTTTGGAAGATTTGGCGCCTTTTGACGGCTTTATTTGTTTTACGGGTTTCTTTGCCTTAACAGCCGGCTTTGCGGCTTTTTTGGCCTTTTTAACCGGCTTTTTGGCTTTTGCAGTAATTTTTTTCTTCATAAGACTTTATTTTATGTAATTTTTGAAATTTCGTCAAACTCTTTTAAGGCTTCGGTTAATTTATCCTGATCATTATATTTCTCACATTCCTTTATTATTCTACTTAATTCAGCCTTTCTTTCTTTTATAAATTCCGTTTTCAGCCCCGCCAGAAGATTTTCAAATTCCTTTTCAACCTTACCAGAATCCATCTTTTCAAGCAAAAAACTTGCGCGCAAAGAAATTGAATTCAAAAAATCGGAAACACTTTTGCCGCAATCCACTTTCCCATCAAGGCAATCATATGCGGACTTATAAGTTTCCGGCAAATAGTTTAAATATTGCTCCAGCTTATTTTTTAAAGAATTATTCGTTGATGCCAGCATTAAAATTTGTTCCGAGATTAAATCCCTGCGGCTTTGATTTTTAAGCTGGATTGGCGCGGATGGGATTTGCTCCGTTGGGCGCGCATGCACAGCGATAGCGAATTTTAACTGATTCATTTCTTCAAAAAGGCTTTTTTCGTTTATATTTGATTTTATTGCCAACTCTTTTATCCAATGATTCCGCTCAACAGGGCTGGCCAAATTTTTAATTTTTAATAAAATAATTCTAATATTTTTCTTCAATTCACCTATATCCATTTGGCGTTTTTCCGCGTCTTCATTTCCGCTTAATTCTGCGTTTAAATACCTGTCAAAATAAAATTCCATCGCCGGTTTTGCGTTTTTTATAATTTGCGCCATTATGCCCGGCTGCTTAAACACCGCTTCCCCGGGATCTTTATACCCGTCCAAGACAAGCAGTTTTACGTTAAAATCAAAACCATTCGCCAAATCAATGGCGCGTTCCGCGGCTTTTAAGCCGGCTTCATCATTATCAAAACAGAATATCAAATCATCAGCCGCCTTTTTCAATGTCTGCAGATGATCAAAGGTCAGGGCTGTTCCGGAAGTGGCAATAACATTTTTAACTCCGTCCTGATATGTCATCAAAAAATCCATCTGCCCCTCGACCAATAAGGCGGATTTTGCTTTGCGGATGAAATCTTTGGATTTTTGATACCCGTACAATGTCCGGGATTTGTTAAAAATCGGAGTTTCCGGGCTGTTTACGTATTTTCCAGATTCGCCGTTATCAAATTCAGGCAATATCCTGCCGCTGAACCCGATAACTTTCCCGAACGAATTGTAAATCGGAAACATTACCCTGTTCCTGAACCTGTCCATATAGCTGCCGCGGTCAGTTTTAAAAACCAATCCGGCGCGCTCAATATCCTTAATATCATAGCCGTGATTTATAAGTTCAATGCTTAAATCATCATACCCGGCCGGAGACATTCCCAATTCAAACTCTTTCGCAGTTTCGCCGATTATGCCGCGGGATTTCAAATATTCTTTTGCGCGGGCGCTTTTGATAAGCTCTGATTTGAAAAAGTTTTTCGCTTCTTCGTTTATGTCGTACAAAACTCCGAATTGCTGCTGGTCCGAAGGGCTGATTTTTTTCAACTCAACTCCGGCTTTTTCCGCCAAAATTTTAAGAGCTTCGTAAAATTCCAAATTCTCCATTTTCATTACAAATTTAAAAATATCGCCGCCTTCGGAACAAGATCCGAAGCAATGCCACGTCTGCCTGTCCGGAGACACCATAAAAGAAGGCGTTTTTTCCTTATGAAAAGGACAATTCGCCTTAAAATTTTTTCCGGACGGTTTCAACTCCACATACTGCCGGATAAAATCAACAATATCCAATTTGTCTTTTATTTGTTCTACGGGAGTCATATTAAAATTGAATTGTGAATTA
>DAHWFZ010000063.1 GCA_027336345.1 Candidatus Wolfebacteria bacterium | reverse complement strand
CGTCTCCAGAATTGATTTTTGAAACAACCTGGTCAATGGTCAGTACCGTCGGAGCTTTCTGCCCCGAATAAACCAGCGAAAAAATTACCGCCAAAACCAATAACGTTGTAATTGCCCAAAAAATATTTTTTGAAAGTGTTTTCATCCAAGTAGCATTACTTTAACCCAATAATTTAATTTACTTAAATTAAATTATTTGCGGTTTAAATAGTTTTAATTTTATTTACTATATTACCACGCCCAGCTTATTATATTCCAAGCCACAATAACAATCATTAAAGCGATGCTCCTGGGTCATTTTTTTGAAATTTATGTTAATAATATCCCTTATTATAATATTTAAAATTCCTAAGTAAAGAGTTAAAATTACATTAAATGCCAATTTATAAAACTAAAAACGAAAATTTTTTCAAAAAATGGACTCCGGAAATGGCTTATGTTTTAGGATTTTTTACGGCCGATGGCACAATGATTAAAAACAAACGCGGGTCATTTTTTATAGAATTAGAAATTACTGACAAAAATTTATTAGAAAAAATCCGAAAAATATTAGGTTCTAACCACAAAATAACCGAGCGAAAATCAACAAATAAAAATTGTAAACCAAGATATAGGCTTCAAATAGGCAGCAAAGCAATGTTTAACGACTTATTAAAATTAGGAATAACTCCCCGCAAAAGCAAAACAATTATTTTCCCAATAACTCCAACAAAATATTTTTCCCATTTTGTAAGAGGATATTTTGACGGAGATGGCAGCGTAACCATTGGAAAATACCGTAGAAAAGAAACCCAAAAACAAAAATTTTACATTCTGTCCGGATTTACTTCGGGAAGTGAAAATTTTCTAAAACAACTGCATATGCAACTTAAAAAATTTTCTTCAATAACCGGTGGCAGTTTATATTTTCACTCAAATAGCTTTAGATTATATTTTTCTACAAAAGACAGTTTGTCCTTATATAATTTAATGTATGTAAAATACAAAATTAATAACTCGCTGCTATTACACCGAAAAAAGAAAATATTTGAAAAATACTTCAAAATTGTTTAATATAATCTTGCTTTATGGACCGGTAGCTCAATGGTTAGTAGCGCTGCCCTGTCACGGCAGAGGTTGCGGGTTCGAGTCCCGTCCGGTCCGCCTTCGATTCGCGGTAGCAAATCTACGGCTCCGCTGCGCTAAAGATTTGCGCAGGCGATTTTCGTCTCGCTGAAGCTCAGCTTCGGCGTGATATACAAAGTGCAAAACTTCGTATTGCGTTTTGCTCCTCGTCCAGCCGCAATAAAAAATCAGAACCAAAGGTTCTGATTTTTTATCTATACAAATCCGCATTAGTCCGCGTCCTATAAAATTTCTATCTGGGCTATCTGTCTTCCGAAAGATTGGGCTTTGCCCCTGCTTTCAAACCAGATATCCATACAGTTTTTCCCGTTATAACGCTTATTCATCCTGTCTTCTATTGTGAATACGGTATCTCCAAAAATCTCGGGAATCCTGAATTTTGTCCCGAACGGCAAAACATTGCTTGCTGCCACCCCCGGCCTTACGAATGTTCCGGAAGCAGTCACATACGGAGTACTATCGGTTTGGTTAACGCTGCTTGAGTATGCCGTAACAATCATTTCAACCGTTTTTTTGGGCTTTATGTAATAAGAAGTCTCGGCTTCCGGAAAAGAAGCCTTGGCCAATACCGCTCCATTGGAAATAGCCATATCTTGGGCCGAATTAACGGTTATTGAAGGAACCGCATCTGCGGTCGCCAAAGTTGCTGATTTTGCCGTAAAAATAAAATTTATTCCGGCTAAAGCAATAAGAAGCGCAAAACGTTTGTTTATATTCATTTTTTTACTTTTTACTCTGTTAATCTTAGTTAAACTAAGGTTGACCTTTCCCAACTAAAAATCCCCTTTCGGGGATTATGAATACTTTATAGGATATTTTGTCAAAAAAGTCAAGCAATTTTCCTTTACTTTTGTCAAATTTTAACCTCTTTTCTCAAAAAACCCCAGCAAATACGAGGTTTTTCTAAAAACACCATTTTTAAGCATTTTGGCCTTAAATACCCTTAAATTCATTAATTAACTAAAAAACCGGCCTAAGAAGTTTTAAGCTGATTTTAGTTGCCATCTCCCTTTATCCCGCAATTTTTTCCGGTGCGCGCACCCGGATTTGAACTGGGTACCTCCACAATGTCAATGTGGCGCTCTAACCAAATGAGCTATGCGCGCATATTTTATTCTTTTATCGCCTTTTCACAAAACAACCTGCTTATAAAAACCAACTTTCTTTGAA
This sequence comes from Candidatus Wolfebacteria bacterium, assembly GCA_027336345.1. Lineage (GTDB taxonomy): Bacteria > Patescibacteriota > Minisyncoccia > UBA6257 > UBA9933 > DAHWFZ01. The sequence continues at coordinate 1,814 of DAHWFZ010000063.1, read as the reverse complement.
TTGCCACGTTCCCGCACCTTAAATGGCACACTCCTTTATAATTTTCATAAGTTGCTTTTCCAGCCGTTCTTTTATCAATATTTATACCCTTAAAACAGCTCACTGGCAATCCCAATTCCTTTGCCCAAAACTTTTTAATCTTATCCGAATTTTGGTCGGCCCGAAGATATAATTCACACCTTATTTTATTGATATCAAATTTATATAATTTTTTCAAAGCTGATAAAAAGAATTTTAAAATCATCGGATCAGAACTCCCCAGCGACGTCTCACAATTCTTTTTTGAGCCTTCTCCCAAATAAAGCATTGCCAAAGCCAATTCAATGCTTCTTAAGTCCTTTTTATCAAAGTTGTCGATAAATTCTTTTGCGCTCGCTTCTGCTTCATTTATTCTGTCCGCTTTTTGCTTATTATGCCAAATCACAGCTTTTCTCCGGGCACTCACCAATGCTTTTTTCCTTTTTACTTCCAGTTTATTTTTTTGCGATTGAGTAAGAACAATTCCCTTAAACCATCCATTTAAAGTTGAGCGGGGAATACCAAGCTTTTTTTCTATTTCCCTTAACGCCTGTCCATTTCTTCTCAATTTTAAAGCTGCTTCTTTTAACTCGAACCATTTTGACTTCATGATACAATCATATCATCAGATGTTCGAATAAACAACACACCTCGCTTAAACCCGGTGCGAGTGGAAGGAATCGGACCTTCGGCCTCCATATTATCAGTATGGCGTTCTACCACTGAACTACACTCGCTTATCCATAAATATTACATCCCAAATGGATGTAATATACTAACTTATCATTATTCAAGATTCAAGATTCCCGCCCGATGGCGAGGCTCGCCATAAGCGGCGTTCTTCAATCTTTAATAATACCTATCTGTTTCAGCCTATCAAAATTAAACCTCACCGGAACGGCCTTTGTTTCAGCCCCTCCGGAAGTTTCGGTGATTGCCCCGCCCATAAAATTAATGGCTGAAACAACCACTGTTCCCAAAACTATGGTAATTAGAATTGCGGCCCCGAAAAAAATCATTATTCTTTTGTTTTTCAAAATTTTCATACTGTCTCTAAAATGAAAAAACGCTCCCGGTTAAGCCTGCTTTTAGCTGGTTGGCTCCCTGCTGGTTGGTGTCCTGGCTGATGTCTATGCTGTTAAACTTTACAAAATAAGGGCTGTTTTCCAATAACTTCATAAAGTTAATAAAATTGTCCATTGTCGCCTGGCTCTGGGAAGAAAGCGTAATTTCCGTGCTTCTCGGGCTGGTCGCGGTGATCGGGATTTCATTCCCGAAAGTAACGGCAAAGTTCATGTTGTTCTGCTGGGCGATGGAATTGATATCTTTCGGGAAAGACAGCAATTGATCTTTACTTATCAGATAGCTTGCTATTTGGGGCAAATATTTTTTGGCGGTTTCCGCGTCAACTTGAAGATATGCCAATGACCCGATTGCCGCGGAAGCGGTGTCAAGCTGTTTCTGCGCATTCACAAAATCAGCCGTTCTTGAGCCGATATCCGAACTTAAAATCACGATAATCACGCTAAAAACCATGACAAGCGCCAAGCTGATTATTATTTCCCTTATGATAAGTTTTTTATAATCCAAGCTTTTGGAATTTAGGATTTGGAATTTGGAATTTGGAATTTAAATCTTCCATATTCCACATTCTATATTCTATATTCTGCTTTTATTATATAATAAATTGAAATGGAAATAAATTACGCAACTTTTTCAGATGCCGATTCAAAATTCCCGTATCTTTTAAAACAAATCCAAAATCCGCCGGAAAAAATTTTCTTTCTGGGAGAAAT
>DAHWFZ010000060.1 GCA_027336345.1 Candidatus Wolfebacteria bacterium | reverse complement strand
CTTTTTGCCTTCAAGCGACGGCAGATCTCCTTTGGCAAAAGCAAAAACTTGGACAAAAGTGAAGTGTCCGGTTTGCAAGGGGACTGCGGAAAGGGAAACCGATACAATGGATACTTTTGTTGATTCATCGTGGTATTTTATCCGTTATGCTGATCCGAAAAACAAGAAGAAATTCGCTGATATTAAAAAAATGAAAAAGTGGCTTCCGGTCCCGATGTATATCGGAGGAGCGGAACACAACACGATGCACTTGCTGTATTCTCGCTTTTTTACAAAGGCGCTTTATGATTTGAAATTGGTTCCTTTTAAAGAACCATTTATCGGAAGAAGAAATCATGGTGTTATTTTAGGGCCGGATAACCAGAAAATGTCCAAATCAAAAGGAAATGTTGTTGATCCGGATAAAGAGGTGGAAAAGTTCGGAGCTGATGCCGTGAGGATGTATTTGGCATTTATGGGCCCGTATGAACAGGGCGGTCCGTGGCAATTGGGCGGAATTTTGGGGATTAAAAGGTTTTTGGAAAGGGTTTGGCAACTATCGCAGAATTACAAATCACCCAACCCTCTTTTAAAAAGAGGGCAAGGGAGATCGGAGTTGGAAAAAGTATTGCATCAGACAATCAAGAAAGTCGGAGAAGACATTGAAGCTATGAGATTTAATACCGCGATAAGCAGTTTGATGATTTTGCTGAATAAGATTGAAGAAAATAAAGATAAATTTGATAAAGAAGTTATGAATCAGTTTTTGATTATTCTTTGCCCGTTTGCCCCGTTTTTAACGGAAGAAATTTGGCAGAATTTACGCGGAACTACGCAGAACAAACGCGGAAAGGCGCGGAAGTTCAAATCAATCCATTTGGAAAAATGGCCAAAATACAACGCCAAGCTGATTGTTGAAAATAAATTCCAATTGGTTGTGCAGATTAACGGAAAATTCCGCGACACTGTGCAGGCTGATAAAGGCATTGGAGAAAAGAAGGCGACAGAAATAGCTTTGGGGTTGAGTAAAATTAAAGAACTTATTGCGGGGAAAAATATCAGAAAGATTATTTACGTAGATGATAGATTGATTAACATTGTGATTTAATGAAAGCAATATGGTGTCATCTTGAAGTAAGCTGAAATATCTCATATTGAGATTCTTCGCAGGGCTCAGAATGACAATCGGCGCGAAGAATGATGCCTTATATAAAAGTAATTTTTATCGTTATTATCGCAGTCGGGACTTTGGTTTATATTGTAAAACAACTGCCAAATATGCTTCTGTCTGCGGGCCAAGTTGCCACCGGATCTGATTTGGTTACCGCTAAGAATATGGATTATCTTGGCAGTTTTCCCAGAAACGTCAGCAGGGTTTATTATGGGAATTAAATAAAAATGCCCGGATTAAATGAGAGTTTTTTTATGATGTTTGTTTTAGGTACATTGTTTTAGGTACATACATTGCATAAGTTCAGAAACATATTGGACTTTTCTACGGACTGAAAAGTCATGCAGCAGCACAATAAAACAAGGGGTATAAAGGGTATTGTAAGGCTATATGAGGAAGCGCTACGATTCCGGTATATGATTACCGATACAGC
>DAHWFZ010000053.1 GCA_027336345.1 Candidatus Wolfebacteria bacterium | reverse complement strand
TTGGGCTCAGGATGACAAAAATAGACAGTATTTAATTCTATGCTAATTTATACCCGCATTTTGCGCACTTGTTTTAAATTTGTTATTATTAAATATAATATATGGGAAAAATTTTATTGATAGAAGACGATCCGTTTTTGTCTTCTTTATTAAAAAACAAACTTCAAAAAGAGGGATTTGACGTCTTGCATGCCAAGGATGGCGATGAGGCGTTAAATTTTTTAAAAACGGAAGAAATTGACTTATCTTTGTTGGATATTATTTTGCCTAAAAAGTCAGGATTTGAAGTTTTGGAAGAAATCCGGAATGATCCTCAATTGCAAAGCAGAAATGTTCCGGTAATAATAATATCAAATCTCGGACAGCCGGAAGATGTCGCCAGGGGGCTCAGATTGGGAGCCGTGGCGTATTTTGTAAAAGCAAAAACATCAATTAACGACTTGGTTCAAAAAGTAAAAGATTACATTGAATCGTCAAAAAAATAATACTTGTTCGTATAGGCTTGTTAAAAGTAGGCTTACTTATCCACGCCGGTTTTTTTGAAATTAGTGTATAATACAGGTATGCCCCGTAGTAGATTTTCAATATGATTATGTTCTACGTGTATGTTATTGAAAGTTTGAAACTTGGGAAACTTTACATAGGTTATTCTCAGGATTTAACCAAGAGATTAAAAGAACATAATCAAGGATTAAATTTTTCCACTAAGCCGTATAAACCATGGCGTTGCATATATTACGAAGCGTGTTTGAACGAAGAAGATGCCATGCGCAGGGAAAAGTATTTGAAAACAACACAAGGCAATAGATTACTAAAACGTCGATTAAAAGAATATTTCTATCTTAAAAAAATTTAAAAGATTGAAAATTCACTACAGGGTATGAATAAAAAAGGGTTTACCCTGTAGTAGAATTTCGGCCTATTCGTTGAAAACGAATAAAAAAAGATAATCCCATCAATTAGAATGTTAAAAATATTTTCAAATAAATTATTAGTAAATAAAAAAGGTAATAATATCGCCGAAATTTCACTACGGGGTTTTACTCTTCTGGAGCTTTTGATAGTGATTGCGATTTTGGCCATACTTACCACGGTGGTTATTTTGGTTTTAAACCCCGGAGAATATCTGGCACAGGCCAGGGATTCGCAGAGAGTTTCCGATCTCAGCACTTTGCACAATGCCGTTGCGCTGTATTTGGGGACAGTGCCCAGCGCCGCTCTGGGAAGTTGCAGCGTGCCTTATTGCTCGGGAGGGGGCGGAACCTTGCCGGGTTCCATAGGAGCTTGCACGGTAGTCAGCTCAACTGTTGTTACGGGAACTGGATGGGTACCGGTTGCTTTTTCAAATATTTCCGGCGGCTCTCCGATTTCAAGAGAGCCTGTAGACCCGACCAATACGGGCAGCTACACTTACGCGTATCAATGCAATCCGGCGGGAGATAACACTTATAAACTGGCGGCAAAACTGGAAAGCGCCAAGTATAAAAACGGAGGAGCGGGCGATCTTGAAAGCAAAGACGGCGGCACAAATGCCAATGCTTATGAGGTTGGGACCAATCTTTCCATATTTTAATT
>DAHWFZ010000002.1 GCA_027336345.1 Candidatus Wolfebacteria bacterium | reverse complement strand
CCGGTATTTTAATAAGGGGCCGCCACGGTATCCAATTTTTAGACGCTTTTTTAGTGGCGTTTATTGCTGTTATATTGCACGACATTGTTTATTGGCTCATTGGAAAATGGCTTTTCAAAACACAATCCAAGAAATTACTGTTTTTAAACTTGGATAAAGTAAAGCTATTTTTTAATAAATTTAAAAAAGTAAATTATCACCACATTTTTATTTCCAAGTTCGGATTTTCTATAAACCGGTTTATATTGGTCGCCAGCGGTTATTTAAAAATGCCGTTTAAAAAACTTATCAAATACAGCATCCCCGCGGATTTTATCTGGACGCTGCTTTTAATTTCGGCGGGATTTTGGTTTGCCGAAGGCACGTCTATTTTAAGGAAGGATTTGAAAATTTTCGCCATTTCTGTAACAATCTTCTTGGCGGCAGTTATAGCTATTGAGAATTTAGTGCAGAAAGCAATCAAAGAGAAGGAAGAATTTGAGAAATGATTTTTGTGTCATCCTGAGGTACTCGGAAGAATCTTATCCACCTATAATTAATTAGATCTTTCACGGGATTCAGGATGACAAGCGGTGTGTTAATGATTTAAGATATAAAAAATATATGGACGATTAGCTCAGTTGGTTAGAGCGTCTCGTTTACACCGAGAAGGTCACAGGTTCGAATCCTGTATCGTCCACAATAAAGTTAGAGTGCTCCTATCAAGGTCTTTTGTTGCGTGAAAAATTATTTCACAGCGAATATTCCAAATAAACTCGTAAAAATCAGCGAAATGAATAGAAAATTTATCGGGTACCCGCGGCCCAGGGGAGCAGGGTGATAAATTTTAGTTATGAATGAGCTGATTTTAGAGTTTTTTGGTTATGAGCGAGAAATAGTTTTGAACAGGTTGACATTTCCTCCGCTATTTTGCTATTATCTTTGCAGTCCTGTTTAAGGATTTTTATTATTTTATGAGGTAAAAAAGAGGGAATTTAAAAGTTTTAAATTTTTCATTTTTACTTTTTAATTTGAAACGTGCCTACAATCCATCAATTAATTAAAAAAGGAAGGAAGCCGAATACGAAAAAATCCAAGTCCCCGGCAATGGGCTTCTATTTTAATACAATTTTAAACAGGCCGGTTGATTCAACTTCGCCGTTCAAAAGAGGAGTTTGTCTGAAGGTTTTCACGACAACCCCGAAAAAACCGAACTCGGCTTTGCGTAAAGTAGCCAGAGTAAGGCTCACAAACGGCACTGAAGTTACCGTCTATATCCCGGGAGAAAAGCACGCTTTGCAGGAACACTCCGTGGTTATGATCAGGGGCGGAAGGGTAAAGGATTTGCCTGGCGTCAGATACCACATTGTCAGGGGAAGATTGGACTCAACGGGAGTCGAGAACAGGAAGCAGCAAAGGAGCAAATACGGGGCCAAGAGGCCTAAGTAATCAACGAAAAGCGAAACAGATCGAAATAACGAAAAGGAAAAACCAATATGAATAAAGTTCGTACTTTCGTATAAATTCGTTCTTTCGCTGATTAAAGAAATTTATATAAACTTATGAGACGTAAACGCAATTATAAAAGAGAACACAATCCCGACATCAAATTCAACTCCGTCGCAGTTGGCAGATTTGTGAACTATTTGATGGGAAACGGTAAAAAATCAACCGCGGAAAGCGTTTTATACAAGACTTTTGAGAAAGTTGAGAAAGAAATGAAGCAAGAACCCATTTTGGTTTTTGATAAAGCCATTGAAAACGCTTCCCCTCTTTTGGAAGTTGTCTCAAAGCGCGTTGGAGGAGCCAACTATCAGGTTCCCCGCGAAGTAAGGCCGGAAAGGAAGTTTTTCCTTGCCTGCAAATGGATTATCGAGGCTGCCAGAGCTAAAAAGGGCAAGCCGATGGCTGATAAATTGGCTGAAGAGTTTATGCTGGCATATAAGAATGAAGGAGCTGCCATCAAGAAGAAGCAAAACGTGCACCGTATGGCAGAGGCAAACAGAGCATTCGCTCATTTCGCAAGATAAACCTACAAATATAAATTCAGCGGGTATTAAAAAAATACGAATATGCGAATAATCTTCGTATATTCGTATTTTTTTAAATAATCCGCATTATAAAAATAATGAGACAATATCCATTGGAAAAATACAGAGATATAGGCATTATCGCCCATATCGACGCAGGCAAAACAACCGTTTCAGAGCGTATTCTTTTTTATACCGGCATTTCCCATAAAATCGGCGAAGTTCACGAAGGAGCGGCCGTTATGGACTGGATGGAGCAGGAAAGGGAGCGCGGAATCACCATTACCGCTGCCGCCACCAACTGTTTCTGGACGCCTATCCGTTTGACCCACAAAGCAAAAAACGATGCCGAAAAGCAGGCGATCAGGAAAACCCATGAGCACCGCATCAACATCATTGACACTCCGGGGCACGTGGACTTTACGGTTGAAGTTGAAAGGTCTTTGCGCGTTTTGGACGGAGGCGTTGTTGTTTTTGACGGCGTTGCGGGCGTTGAACCGCAGTCCGAAACCGTTTGGCATCAGGCTGACAAATATAATGTTCCGAGGATGGGTTTTGTGAATAAATTGGACAGGATGGGCGCGAGCTTTGACAGGTCTTTTGAGTCAATCAAAGAGCGTTTGACTCCGAATGCCGTTGCAATCCAGATGCCGATCGGCTTGGAAGCGAATTTTGAAGGCGTTATTGATCTTATTGAAATGATTGCTTACAGCTCCGAAGGCGAGCATGGCGAAAAACTTATTGAAATTGAAATTCCGGCCAATTTGAAAGACGAGGCGGAAAAAAGAAGAGCCGAGCTTGTTGAAAAAATTTCGGAACAAGACGAAGCTCTTACTGAAAAATATCTGAACGGCGAAGAAATCACAATCGATGAAATCAGGGCTGCTTTGAGAAAAGCGACCATTGCCAATAAACTGGTTCCGGTTTTGTGCGGATCGGCTTTGAAAAACAAGGGCGTCCAGCTGATGCTTGATGCGGTTTTGGATTACTTGCCGTCTCCGCTTGATGTTGTTGATTTGAAACCGATTAAGGGGCATGACCTTACAACCGGAGCCGAGATTATCAGGACTGCGAGCGACGACGAACCGCTGACAGCTTTGGCGTTTAAAATCGCCACCGATCCTTTTGTCGGCAACCTCACTTACTTCAGAATTTATTCCGGTATTTTGAAAAAAGGTTCTTACATTTTGAATTCATCAAAGGGCAATCAGGAAAGAGTCAGCCGTATCGTCCGTATGCACGCCAATAAGCGCGAAGAAGTTGATGAAATGCATGCCGGCGACTTGGGCGCTATCGTCGGGTTGAAGAACACTTCAACCGGAGACACCCTTTGCGATCCGGAAAAGCCGATTCTTTTGGAAAAAATCACCTTCCCGGAACCTGTTATCTCCGTTAAAATCGAGCCTAAAACAAAAGCCGACCAGGAAAAAATGGGCATTGCTATGCACAGGTTGGCGGAAGAAGACCCGACGTTTAGAATTTCATCCGACCAGGAAACCGGAGAAACGATTATTTCCGGTATGGGAGAGCTTCACCTAGAAATTCTTATTGATCGTCTGAAGAGAGAGTTCGGAGTTGTGGCTAACACCGGCAGACCGCAGGTTGCTTACAGGGAAACCATCAAGGGCGAAGGAGAGGGAGAGGGAAAATTCATCAGGCAGTCGGGAGGCAAAGGACAATACGGACACGCAAAAATCAAGGTCAAACCGATGGAAAAAGGCAAAGGATTTGTCTTTGTTAACCAGATTAAAGGAGGCGCTGTGCCGCAGGAATTTATATCCCCGATTGAAAAGGGCATTAAGGAGGCGCTGGATAAAGGCGTTGTGGCAGGATTTCCGATGACGGATATTGAAGTTACGCTTTACGATGGTTCCTACCATGAAGTTGACTCTTCCGAAATGGCTTTCAAAATCGCGGGCTCAATGGCTTTGCAGGACGGAGCCAAAAAAGCCAAGCCGATTCTTATGGAGCCGATTATGAAAGTCCAGGTCATCACCCCCGTGAATTTTATGGGAGACGTTACCGGAGATTTGAATTCAAAGAGAGGGAGAATCGACGCGATGAACGACAGAGGCACTTCAAAAGTCATTGACGCGAAAGTCCCATTGTCTGAAATGTTCGGCTATGCGACAAAACTCCGCTCAATCACCCAGGGCCGCGCAAGCTCAACCATGGAATTTGACCACTACGAAGAAGTTCCGAACAACATTACCCAGCAGATTATTGAAGGACGCAAAAAGTAAAGATTTTAAAGCCCTCCTTCAAAAGGAGGGAGAGGGAGGTTTATAAATTAAAAAGCCTCCTTTCTAAAAACCATTGCCTGCCGGCGGGCAGGAGTTGGGAGGATTTAACCCGCCCGATTAGCCATTCTGAGCTTTGCGAAGA
>DAHWFZ010000112.1 GCA_027336345.1 Candidatus Wolfebacteria bacterium | reverse complement strand
TTTCCAATTGATGCATCTTTTTTTGGATTGAAAAAATTTCATTTTCAGCTTCCGGTATTTTGCCGGTATTGGAAAAAGTTTCGGCTTGGGACAACCCCCGCTCCAAATCATCAAACCTTTTTATCAGTTCGTTTAATTCTCCGATTTCTTTTATCGTTGCGTCGGCATTTTCTTTATTTTTCCAAAAATCCGGGTCGCTAAATTCAAACTCAAGCTCCTTTGAGCGATTGCGTTTTTCATCAATGCCAAAAACTCCGCCCAAACGGCGGATTTCGGTTTCAAGTTCTTCAATTTTTATTTTAATGTCTATCATATCATTTATTTCTGTTACGTTTGCACTATGTTCCTCCAGACAAATTTTTCTTTATTCAGTCCCGCTTTCGTTTCACTACTTCGGGATAAAAAATTTCATATATAAAATTTTTTGAGCCGCCTCCGAGAGTGAACCCGGTAACTCAATTAATTGAGCTACCGGGCGGGCTCGGGATTTAAACACTTTATTTTGAGCCTCCTGTCAGAATCGAACCCCGCAACAAAACAAGTTTTGATACGGGGCAGGCTGACTTCGTTTGAGCCACCTCCGAGAGTCGAACTCGGGACCTCTGCTTTACGAAAGCATTGCTCTACCAGCTGAGCTAAGGTGGCATTTCCCCTCTCCTTATATTAGGAGAGGGTTAGGGTGAGGTCAAATCAATTCCGCAAATTTTAACCAAATTGTCCAATACAGAACTCAAATTATTTTTAATATCTGTATTTGCATACCGCACGACTCGTATCCCCAAATCATTAAAATATTTTGTACGATCTTTATCATAGCTAATTGCATTTTCAAAAAAATGAGAATCACCGTCTATTTCAATAACCAACTTGAGTTCCGGACAATAAAAATCCGCAATATAATTTCCAATGCCGTATTGCCTTCTAAATTTATATTTAAGTTTTCTATTTCTAACAGAATCCCACAAAATTTTTTCAGATGCAGTTATATTGCGCCGCAATTCCCTTCGTCTGTCTTTTTGGCCATTCCTGTTAAAAATTTTTGGCATAATAACCTCATCCTAACCTTCTCCTTAAAAAGTAGAAGGAATATTACATCCCAACATTCTCATTTAAAAGAAGAAGGAGAACCATCAGTGTTTGATAACACTAATTTCTCCCGGCATATATTTTCTCAAAACCTCGGGAACAACAATGCTGCCGTCGGCTTGCTGGTAATTTTCAATCACCGCAATCAAAGCGCGGGAAATCGCGACAGCCGTGCCGTTTAACATATGCAAAAATTCTTTCGTCCCGTCTTTTCTTTCGACTTTAATATTCAGCCTGCGGGACTGGTAAGACGTCGTATCCGAAGTTGAGGTAACTTCTCCCCAGCCGTTTCTTGAAGTCATCCATGCCTCAAGATCGTATTTTCTGTAAGCCGGGCCGCCCAAATCACCGGTGCAAATATCAACAACCCTGAAAGGAACCCCCAAATCCTTGAAAATTTCCACTTCAATATCTTTAAATTCCGTGTGGACTTTTTCCGATTCCTCCGGCAATGAATAAGCAAACATTTCCACTTTTGAAAACTGGTGCACGCGATATAAACCGGCGCTGTGCCTGCCATAAGCTCCGGCTTCGGTCCTGAAACAATGCGACAAAGCCGCATATTTCAACGGAAGCTTTTCCTGCGGGATAATTTCGTCCATATGATATCCGCCCATTGTTATTTCAGCGGTGCCGACCAAACTCAAGTCGGTTTTTTCAATTGAATATATCTGGGTTTCGTCTCCCCGCGGATTAAAACCGATTCCTTCCAAAACTTTATCCCTTGCCAAATCCGGAGTTATAAAAGGCGTAAATCCTTTTTTAATCAGTTTATCAAACACAAAATTAACCAAAGCAAGTTCCAGCAAAACTCCTTCGTTTTTCAAATAATAAAATTTCGCGCCGGACACTTTTGCCGCTCTTTCAAAATCAATCAAATCCAAATTTCTCATAAGTTCCTCATGTCCTTTTGGTTCAAAACCGAATTTCGGCTCCTCGCCGTATCTTTCAATCTCTTTATTTTGAGCATCATCTTTTCCGATCGGCGAAGCAGGGTGCGTCATATTCGGCACCTGCAGCAGCAAGTTTTGGAATTCTTTGGAAACCAGTTCCAACTCAGGTTCGGATTTTTCCAAGTCTTCTTTTATTTTTTTGCCTTTTTCAATAATTGCCGCTTTATCGCCGCCTTTTTTCATTTCATCATTCAATCGGTTTTTTTCAGCTTTCATTTCTTCAATCTT
>DAHWFZ010000111.1 GCA_027336345.1 Candidatus Wolfebacteria bacterium | reverse complement strand
AAATTTAAAATTAAAAATTATTTTGGCTGGCTTATCAACAACGCCGGAAATGTATTTTTTGGTGAATAAACACAATGCTGATTTCGGCATTATGATTACCGCTTCGCATAACCCGAAGGAATATAATGGCATTAAAATAGCCGGTCCGAAAGCAGCTCCCATCAGCGGCAAAGAAGTTTACATTGCTATAAATAAAAATTTAAAAATCAAAGTGTAAAATTTCGGTATTTGCTGAAGGCGGATTGAATTAAAACTCTTTTTACTTTTAAATTGTCATTTTGATTTTTGATATTTAAATTTTAAATTAATATAAATGGCTGATATTTACAAAAAATTAACAAAAGATTTCAAAGAACTATCCGAAAGCGACGTGCTGTTTCACGCGTATTTGTTTTTCGGAGAATCAACGGATAATATTTTTGATTTTTCCAGGACTCTGGCCGGTTTTTTGGAAACAGGAGAATTTAAAGCAGTCGGCAGATTTTTAAACGATCTGGTAATTATCAAACCCAACGAGCATAACAATATCGGGATTGATGAAGTGCGCGAGATGCAAAATTTTCTTTATCAGTCGCCGGTTGCATCCAAAAGGCGAATGGTAATAATCTATAATGCCGGAGCGCTTACGGATGAAGCTCAAAGCGGAATTTTAAAAATTATCGAGGAGCCGCCGAAAAAATCACTTATTATTCTGATTGCAACGGGAGAAGATGTTGTTCTGGAAACGCTTAAATCCAGAATGCATAAAATTTATTTTTCAGAGCAGGGCGTTGATTTCAAAAAAGCGGATAAAAAATCCAATAAACTTATTAATAAGGATGATGTGGATGAATTCATCAAAAAAACACTCGTTGACCTTACTAAGAATTTAAGGCAAAATTCTGGTACAATTAAGGAAGTTTTAAGAAGGCTGGCCATGATGAAACAGTTTAATCTCAATAACAGGCTTCAACTAAGGCTTTTAAACTATTATCTTGATAAACGGCCTAAAAAATAATTTTACAAATTTTAAATAAATTGGATTACTAAACTTCCATTTTGTCATCCTGAACGAAGTGAATGACCTTATTGGCTGCTAATTATAAAAGGATTCTTCGCAAGCTCAGAATGACGGCAGTGGCTTTTACAAAGTTTGTAATTCAAAATAAATAAAAAAATGGCAGAAAAACCGGCGCCTAAACCGGGCGGCACTCATTTGAATATCGCAGTCCTAGTCATTATCTGGGTTACGTTTATGATTGTTGTTTTGAGCAATCCGAGCGTAAGGAAATTTTTGTCGTCTTTGATCACTCCCCCCGGAGGATATTATCAGGATGTTATCGTTATTTCTCCATCAGACAATGTTTTTAAAAATTCCAAGGTTTATTACGATAAAAAACCGGATATTTATGACATTGCCCAGTCGCAATCCAACCAAAGCAAGTTTTGGGCCGCGACCAATTACGGTTTGTTTGTAAGTTCCGACGGAGGCTTAAGCTGGTACCATTTTGATTTGCCCAAGGCTATCGGGGCCGAAACTCCGGTTTACAGAATTTTTACCGATCCGCAGTCCGCCACTGAGATTTCAATTTTGATTTTAAATTCCAATAATGGCATTATTTATACTACAAATGACAGCTTTTATTCATTTGTGAAATCTTTTGAAATTACAAAAGATTTGGCTGCTAAAATAGCAAGCGACAGAAATATTTCAACGATAATTCCTACAAGTAATAATGGGTTCGTAGTGGGAACAACGAGGTAAAATATAAAAGTATCGATGCCAATATGCGAATGATCCGAATTATACGAATATGACTTTGTATTTATTAGTATCATTAGTAAATTAGCATATTCGTATCGATACAGCGAAGTGATGGATATATTAAAAGAACTTGAAAATAAAATAAAGGATCTTTTGGAATTTTTCAAACAGCAGCTTTTGGGTATGCGCTCCAACAGGCCAAGCCCAAGAATGGTTGAGGATATTCCGGTTGAAGCCTACGGGCAAAAGATGACAATCAGGCAAGTGGGGGCGATAAGCATTGTTCCTCCCATCCAAATACAAATATCCGTATGGGATAAATCAATGGTGGGTCCGGTTGCAAAGGCGATTGAGTCGTCAAATTTAAAAGTGAATGCCAACGTTGACGGAAATGTCATCAGAATAAATTTGCCTCCGTTATCGGATGAGCGCCGCAAGGAACTTATTAAGGTTGTTAAAAAAGAAACCGAAGAAGCAAAAATAAAAATCAGGTCGGCAAGGGAAGAAGCGAATAAAAAAATAGGCAAGGACTTTGACGAAGGGAATATTTCGGAAGACCAAAAATTTGATTTTAAAGAAAAAATTCAGAAAATAATCGACAAGGCCAACGCCGATGCCGAAGAGATACTCGCGAAGAAAATAAAGGAAATAGAAGAATAAATCTAAGTATCGATGCTAATATGCGAATGATTCGAATTATACGAATATGACCTTGTATCCATTAGTATTATTAGTAAATTAGTATATTTGCATCGATACAGCGAAGCTATGCTTACCGCCATAATAATAATTATATTTTTGTCAGTTTTAATTTTAGTCCATGAGCTGGGCCATTTTTTGCTGTCAAAAAAGTTCGGCGTTTTTGTAAAAGAATTCGGTATGGGATTGCCGCCCGGAATTTTCAAAAAGAAAGTCGGTGAGACAGTTTACAGCATAAACGCTTTGCCAATCGGCGGATTCGTGAATATCGCCGGTGAAAACGGGGAAGAGGATGAGGGAAACGAGATTCCAAAACACAGGCTTTTTTACAATATAAAAATTTGGAAAAGGTTTTTGATAATTGCCGGCGGAGTCATAATGAATTTTATTCTGGGATGGTTTCTGATCTCGATTATTTTTATGGTCGGCATACCGAAATCAGTGGTTGTGAGCCAGATTCAGCCGGGCACTCCCGCTGAACAAGCCGGGCTTCAGCCGAATGACCAAATCAGGGGTTTTAATACCGCCACTGATGTTGTAAATTTTATAAATCAGAACAAAGGGAAAGAAATAACTTTGAATGTGCAAAGAGACGGAAAGGAAGTTGCCGTGAAGGCTACCCCGCGGTTAAATCCGCCCCAAAATGAGGGCTCTTTGGGCATTGCCTTAGTTGATGCGGGACAGGATAAAGAAGGCGTTTTTAAGGCCATTTATGACGGTTTAAGGGCGTCATGGGGCATATTCAGCACTATTTTTGTGGGTATTTTTACTCTTATAAAAATGGCTATTTTAGGGAAGGCCAGTTTGAATGATGTTGCGGGTCCGGTGGGAATCGTTAAAATAACGGCTCAGGCAAGCCATATGGGTTTTATATATTTGATGCAATTGCTGGCTTTGATTTCCATTAACTTGGCAGCCTTGAATATTTTTCCGTTTCCGGCGCTTGATGGAGGACGTTTGCTGTTTTTGATTATTGAAAAGTTTAAGGGATCGCCATTGCCAAAACGTTTTGAACAATACGCAAATGTCGCCGGCATGGTTTTGCTTTTGGCTTTGATGGCTATAATTACGGTGAAAGACGTGTGGCAATTATTCAGATAGGGGAGCGGATTTTAAAAAATAATATATATAAAAGACTGCCGCTCTAGATAACTAGAGCGGCAGTTTTTATATAAAGCGATTGGGCCTATGATGGAATATCGAACGTTTGTATTTTAATTTATTATCACCTCCCCATTTTAATATGCTTGGATTTTTTTCTGATTTATTTTTCGGCGGTAATTTATATTGTTTTTTAATAAAACTGATAGTGTTATAATGCACATCTACGATTTCGCTTATTTCCCGGTAAGTTTTGCCGGCATTTAATAAATTTAATACCGCTAGGCGCTTTTCCAGCATAATTTGTTCTTGCGGGGTAAGTAATTTACTTAGAATTACATTGAGTTCGTTCTCGGATTTTACAGCGGAGAGATCTTTGATGAATTCTTCCCAAATGTCGTTTTTAAACTTTTTTTCAAAATATTTTTTGCTGGTAGTGCTCATGATTAAAATCATAACATATTCCCATCGCTCTATCTAACTAGAGCGGCAGCAAATAACACTACAATGTTATTTCAAAATTTTTATATAATTTTTTTGGTTTTTGAATGATGAATTTGTAATCGGAGATTGTAATAGTGGCGGGGACTTGCAAAATTTCAGTTTGGAAATTAATTATTGAATTTAAATCACCTTGCGCACAAAATTCCACGGAGTTGTTTCCAGTGTTTTTGATATATCCCGATATGTTAAATTTTTCAGCCAGCCTTCCGGAAAAATATCTTAGCCCGACGCCTTGGACGTTGCCGAAAATTTCTCCCCAGAGTTCGATAAAGGGGGATCCTTCGGCAAGCTCGGGATGGCAAGAGCGCTCAATATCTGTTGGTAAAATGGCATTATCAACTGAAAATTCTCCCAGCTTTGTCCGTTTGAGTTCTTTTGTATAGGCGCCTACGCCCAATTTTTTTCCCAAATCATTTCCAAAACTCCTTATGTAATATCCGGAAGAAACCAGAAGTTTTATTTCCAGATATGGATATTGGTATGAAAGAATTTCAAAGCCGTACAAAGTGACGTTTTTTGTTTTTGATCTGGCAATCTCTTCTATATCGGCATTGTCCGCTATATCCCTTAATCGCTTTCCCTTATGTTTTTTTGCGGAAAATATCGGGGGGATTTGCGCTTTTTCTCCCAGAAAATCATATTCAATGATATTTTTAATATCAGCCAATGACGGTTTTGTTTTACTTTCTATTTCTTTAATGTCTCCCTCAACGTCAAGAGTGCTGCTTATTTTCCCGAATTCAATTTTGGATATGTATTCTTTCTGGCTGTGTAAAAGCAGATCGTGCAGCTGTCTGGTAAATTTTCTGCCCAGCCCCATCACCATCAATCCTCGGGCAAAAGGATCCAGAGTGCCGGAATGACCGATTTTAATATCCCTGCCAAAGGTTTTTTGGAAGAATTTCAGGATATCCTTGTTGCGCCAATCAACTGGTTTGTAAAAAAGTAAAAGTCCCTGCATGTAAATAGTGTAAAGGAGAAAGTATAAAGGAATGTGGATTTCCGCTTTCGAGGGAATGACAAGAGGGGATCCTCACGGAGTACCTCGGGATAACAGAGTAGCAACCCTTCGACGAGCTCAGGGAATATGAGATTGCCACGCTCCGCTCGCAATGACAGAAAAATATTGTGCGTTTATATCGTTCAGTCAGAACCTATTTTACCACGAATTCCTGACCCAAAAGGGGGTCGTTGAGGGGGTCGTTACAGAACGACTACCTTTTGGGCTATTTCGCCCTGTATCTGCCGAGCTTTTCCCCAAAAGCCCTA
>DAHWFZ010000106.1 GCA_027336345.1 Candidatus Wolfebacteria bacterium | reverse complement strand
GTTTGAGCATTGACAGGGGCAAGAAATAAAAAATTAAAAATAAAAAATAAGCTTAGTGGAAAAATAAATTTAAATTGTGAGATTTTTAATTTCATATTTTATTTATTTTAAATTATGCAACCCGTTGTCCTAATCCGCTTTTCCGGGAATTTTTCCTTTTAATACTCCGGCTACCTGCGCCGCCTGGGGATGATTAACAAAATACCATGTCAGAATAAATGTCGCCGGGGCGACTATAACTGCCAAAAAATCTCCGGTTAAACCATCGGCAATGCCGCCGATTAAAAAAGTCGCCAATGACCTGACTCCTTGCGCTCCGATAAAAAAAAGCCAAGTTTCAACGCCCGCCACAACAACCATATTCAATATCTCCGATAATATTATACCAATTCCGGTTAAGCTTGCCAAAGTCATTATTGCGCCGCACAGCGTGATCAACAGCAACGCGAATATTCCTATCGGCAATGAAATTTTTTGGTTATTCATAATAAAAATAAAAGTGTTGTAGGATGTCATTCTGAGTTTACGAAGAATCTAATTTTCTTGATTCCATTGGGATTTTTCGGAATACCTCAGAATGACAAATGCGGGTTTCCCAAATTAAAATAATTATTCTTTTCCCATCTCCAATAATTCCTCCGGATTTGTCGTAATAATCTTATCTTCAAAATACGAAGCATAAATTTTAATGGCCGCGTGCTTGATGCCTGCCAACAAAAGGCCTTCGCCCACTCCGGCTCCCAAAATCAAATCTTTTTCCGCTTCGCTTAAATCAAATATTTTTCCGACCGCCTCAATTGACGCCGGAGCCTGTTTCATCAACAGCTGCAATGAAGAGTTTGTGATAATCGGATTGCCGTACGGCGAGCTGATAAAATCCTCAACGTTCTGGGTAATGGTTGAAACTCCCAGATAATACTTGCGGCAACGCTTAACAAGGCTGAACAAGAATGACGCGCTATCAGGATATTTCATCATCCACCACGCCTCATCAATAATCAAAATCCTCTTTTTCATTTCAGCGCGGATTATATTCCAAATATAATTAAGCACGACATACATCGCAATCGGCCTCAATTCCTCTTCCAGATCCCTGATTGAAAAAACAACCAGCCTGTTGTTAACATCCACGTTTGAATGCTGATTTATAAATCCGGCATAAGTTCCTTTTGTATATTTATATAAACGCGCCGCCATTTCTTTCCCGCCTTCCATATTCTCAAGCACGGTCTGCAAATCTTCCAAAACCGGCGGTTCCAGCTTTGTAAAATCTCCGACATCGGCGGTTATTCCGCGGGAAGCATAGGTTTCGGTTATCGCCCTGTCCAAAAGCGCGTCTTCTTCGGGGGTAATATCGGTCATCATTAATTTTAACAAGCCGGTAACATTCAAAATATGGGATTTGAAAACATCCGACGGCTCCTCGCCTTTGGGAACCACCGGAATATCAAGCGGATTTATGGTTGTTTTTGAAGTTAAAGAAATTTTTAAAATACTGCCTCCGACCGAGTCTGATAATTTTTGATATTCATTTTCAGGATCAATAACCATAACATCAACTCCCATCATCAATGATCTTAAAATTTCAACTTTAGTCGCGTAAGATTTACCAGCGCCGGATTTCGCGAAAACAACCTGGTTGGCATTTTCCAATGAAAACCTGTCAAAAATTATCAACGAATTATTGTGCTGATTTATTCCATACAAAATCCCGGACTCAGACGTCAAATCAACGTCAATAAACGGAAAAAGCGATGAGACAGGTCCGGTATTAAGCGGCGTATGAATAGAAAGTTTATCTTCGTTCAAGGGCAACGTGGAAATAAACCCTTCAATATTCTGAAAAATTGCCGGCTTCACATAAACCAATTGGCTATCAAGCATGGAAGTTATGGTTTCTTCCAGCTTGTTCAGCTCCGGCAAACTTTCCGCGTAAATTGTTATATAAACTCCGACATCATACAATTTCTCCTGAGCCTGCTGCAGCTGATCCCTCAAACTTTCAATATCCTGGTAGGCGGTTTCCAAAATAGGATCTCTGACCAATCCTTTTTCCTGCCTTTCAGCCAACTGGGCTTCGACTTCGGTTATTTTTTTCCTTAATTTTTTCAACGCATCGGCAGTATCAACCGGATGCGTAAAAATTGAAATGTCCAGAAGATTCGGAAGATTTATTATGGAATTAAACCAGCCGCCGGAAAGATACCGCGGATAAGTAAAAATAAAAAGCGTTTTTATAAAAGTATCGCCCAGCCGCAAATGATTCGGGTTAACCTCCAGAGCCGCGGGAGCAATCAGATTTTTAATATCCTGTTCTCCCGGATTATAAGATTGAGGAATGTTTATTTTTTCCATAGAGTAATCGCTAATATACGAATCTTTAAATAATATACGAATTAACTATTCTTCTGTATTTTACACCACTATTTGTAAAATAAATAATTATCGCCAATTTGAAGCCCCCGACTTTTAAATAATTTAATACTTGTTTTATATCTATATACCCCAGCCTCGGTCTGACTTTAAATTCAACAACAATTTTATTATCAACAACAAAATCCATTAAATATCTGCCTATCGATTCATCTTTGTATTTTACATCAATATTTTTTTCTTTTTCATATTTTATTTTCAGCAAATCCAATTCTTTCGCGAACGCACGCTGATAATATTTTTCCTGAAAGCCATAGCCCAATTTATTAAATATATCAAATGCAATACCAACAATCTTATAGCTAATCTCGGAATAAATAAGGTTATCATTTTTAATATTACCCATTTTAGTATATTCGCGTTTGATTCGTATATTAGCGATTAGTCTGCATTTTCTTTTCGATTGCCTGGGGATTATATAAATTATAAAACAGTTCAATCAGCTCGTTGGCATTTAATGCGACTGCGCGCAATCCGGCTCCGGCAAGACCGCTTATAACCTGGTCGGCTCTCTGGCTTAACTGCACAATTTGTTCTTGCCGGGATGCCTGAGCCTGATCTTTTGAAGGTTTTTTTGACCCGAATAATCCGCCGAAAATTTTAGACTGGCTTTCGGCAATAACGTTTGTTTCATACGGGACGACAACAAAAAAATTTTTAGTCATTATTTCATTGTTCTGGACAAATGATCTTATAAATTCAATATATTCTTTCAATTGATCCTTCAGGAGCTCATTTTTTTCAGATTCTTCCCTGGATGTCAGGCCATCAATATACTTTTCAATATTCAATTTTCTGGAATGAATAATTATTTGGAGTGAAAAATCCAAAGAATTTATAAACTCCTGGTATGCCCTGATAATGACATTCTGTTGATCTTCGGATTTCAAATCAAAATTCAAACCGTTGACCAGCAAAATTCTGCGCAAGCCGCCGTTTTTTAAAATAACCACTCCGTCTTTTATGTCTTCAATATCAACAAATTGCTGCGTTGGTTGTGCTTCTTTGTTTGGCATATACTAATTATAACTAATTATTAAAAAATAATCACGGATTAATTTGCTTATAAATTTTGGGTGATGGAATTGTTCTCGGTCATTGAGCTCCGCGTTTGTTGGAAGCCGACTTCCCCTCGGTTAGGGTTAAGGATTCAGATCCTTCGTTGGGCTCAGGATGACATGCAATAGTTAGTCATTCTGACGTACTCGGAAGAATCTGTGTTTAATGAGATCCTTCGTTGGGCTCAGGATGACAAAATGCCGTATTTTTATTAATTTCGTAATTCACTATTATCTATAGTCTATCCTCTTCGCGACTTGTTTCTCCCCCGTTTCCCTGCGAAAAACGGAATACCCCGTAAGCGGAGATTCTTTTTCTCTTTTTGGAAGCGGCCCTTTGCTGGTAATCAAATCCGCCAGAAGTTTTTTAATCGATGACATTCCGAATTTCAAATTTTCCCTTTCCGACAAAATCGCGTCATCCGGCATTCCGTACTCCCTGCCCTTGATTTCCCTTTTCCATAAAAAAAATCTCGGCTTCCATAAAAAATTAAAGGCTGATAAGGCGATTTTAACCAAGGGCTGCCCGTTATATTTCACAAAAGCGAGGGAAATCCCGATGACCGCGGACACAAGCGTTAAAATTCCCCACAGCCAAAATACAAAAATAAAATAACTGATAAAACTAAGCACGCCGGCGCCGGCAAGATAAAGAAGCTGTTTTAGGGTAAACGGCCCGGCAATTTTATCTTCAGTCTCGATAAATTGTGGAATTTGAAACTGCA
>DAHWFZ010000067.1 GCA_027336345.1 Candidatus Wolfebacteria bacterium | reverse complement strand
TAATTTTTACTTCATTATCGGTTATCCAATATCCCAAAATTACAATTTTTTCTTTTGTCTTCATTAAAAATTTGAAATTAAAAATTACTTATAAATTTAATGCAAAAAATTTATAAGCTTATGTATTTATCCCACTTTTCGTAAAGTTCCTTTGTCGCAACCAAATCGCCGACATTATATTTGGCAATTTCAAGATATTTCTTTTCTTTAAACAATCTTCCGACATCATCTCCGGTTACTCCGTCGGCTTTCGGACTCTGGATTCCAAACGCATTGCTCCACAAATGAAGATTCCCTTTTTTCCTCACGGCTCCGTAAAAAGTCAGCTGATCAAGCAAGTCAATGTGCTTGCAATCCCTTTGTTGGTATAGATATCTGCCCTCCATCAGATTTTTTGTCGGCCTGATTCCATGGACAGCGGACCTTACCATTAAAAACGGAGCATCAAATCCCCTGCCGTTAAAGGTGATAAATTCCTGATATTCCTTGGCGCCCTGCCAAAAACTCTCAATCATTTCTTTTTCGGTCATCGGCTTGAATTTTATATTGCCCTCGCTGAATTCTTTTATGTTCTGGCCCGGAGCCTGAAAATAAACCACTCCATGGTTTTTATTAACGTCAAAAACGCCTATAACCACTATCTCTCCCGTGAGAGGAGAAAAACCCAGCCCGCCCTTCAATTCCTCCAAGGCCACTTTATAATCGTCGTTTCCTTCGGATTCCTTTTTAATCCAGCGCGTAAGCGACTCATGAGTTATCTCATCCAGCGAGTTAAAATCAACTCCGATTGTTTCCAAATCAAATACCAGTTTATTTGAAGATATTGACATACCTAAAATTATAGACTAAAATACCTTAATATTAAATGGTTATCAGAAAGCAAAGGGATTATTTCATCGCTCTGCTGAACGATTTATAAAACTATGGCGCATACTAAATCCGGCGGATCTACTAAAAACGGACGAGATTCCGCCGCAAAACGCTTAGGCGTAAAAAGACAGGATGGAGAATCGGTAAATGCCGGCGAAATTATCATCCGCCAAAGAGGAACAAAATATATGCCGGGGCTTAATGTCAAAAGAGCCGGAGATGACAGTTTATATTCATTGAAAGCCGGAGTTGTAAAATTCTTATCAAAAAATAAAACTTGTTTTGACGGGAATAAAAGAAATATAAAGGTGGTAATGATTGAACCGGCAAAATAATGGACATCAAAAATAAATATTATTAAAAAAACAGTCCCTAGTCGGACTGTTTTTTTAATGTAACTTTAATTTTTGTTTTTATGCCGTAACCGAAATCAATTTCAATTTCATGATCCCCGATCGATTTTAGCGGTTTTACCAAATCAATCTTTAGTTTCAGCTTATCATAAAATTTTCCGGGTATTAATTTAAGCACTTCGGATTCAATGTCCTCTTTTTTTATTGAACTGAAAACTTCCCGATTCTTTCCTATCTTGGGATAAAAATTAAAATCATTTTTGCCGATTTTAATCGCAATCACTTTTAATTCGGCTTTTGCATTTTCAATTTCTTTTTCCAAAAAAGCTTTTTTAATTTCCAAACCCTTAAGCTCAACTTCGCTTGTCGCTTTTGCAAGGCCGTTCTTTATCAAAAAATTCCTCGCATAACCCTCCGACACATCTTTAACTTCCGACTTTCTGCCCAATCCCTTTACATCTTTTAAAAATATAACTTTCATATTTATAATAAAAATTATTTTAACTCACTGGCCATAACTTCAACGGCTTTGATAAACTGCGGATCTTTCCCGTCTTTTATATCCTGATCAGTCATA
>DAHWFZ010000064.1 GCA_027336345.1 Candidatus Wolfebacteria bacterium | reverse complement strand
AGTGGCGAGAATTTGAAATCCGCCCTGCGGGCGCAAGCGAATTCGGTGGGTGGGCAATGGAAACAGAAATGAGATAGACACGAACTCTTTTTCATAATCCAAAAGCAAATATATGAACAAACAAAAATATTTTCTTTACGCACGAAAATCAACGGAAGATGATGACAAACAAGTTATGTCCATCGAGGCACAACTTTTTGAATTGCGAGAATTTGCCGAGCGAGAACGCATCGAAATTGTAAAAGAATTTACCGAAGCGAAAAGCGCAAAGAAGCCGGGGCGAGACGAATTTGCCAAGATGCTCACTATGATTGAAACGATTAAAAAGCCGCTCGGCATTTTGGCATGGCACCCGGATCGTCTAGCCCGCAATTCGGTTGATGGTGGCAGAATAATTTATCTCGTGGACACCGGAGCTATCACTTCTTTGCGCTTTCCGCAATTTTGGTTTGAGCCAACTCCGCAAGGGAAATTCATGTTGCAAGTGGCGTTCGGACAATCAAAATATTTCTCGGATAATCTCGTTGAAAATGTGAAGCGCGGTATCCGCCAAAAACTCCGCCGGGGAGAGTGGCTCACGCTTGCGCCCCTTGGCTATGTGAACGACTACAAAACCAAGAATATCCAACCTCATCCGGTGTATTCACAAGTAATACGCAAAGCGTTTGAAGAATACGCCAAGGGGTCGCATACGCTCATATCGTTAGCCGAGTTTTTGGCGGAACATGGATTGACGCAAAAGAAAGGAACGCCACTTGCAAAAGTTTCCGTCGTGAAAATGCTCACCAACAGAGCATATTTGGGATTTGTAAAATTTCATGGCGAATACCACGACGGAAACTTTGAGCCGATTCTTTCCCCGACACTGTTTGAAGCAGTGCAGAAAACACTTTCGTCTCGGAGAAAACCGCGCAAGTTAAAAACCATTATTCCGTTTTCGTTTACGCAACTTGCGCGGTGCGGCGAGTGCGGCTGTGCGATCACGGCGCAATATGCCACCAACCGCTTTGGTACGCGCTATACCTACTATCGTTGCACCAAGAAACAAGGAAAGTGCGCACAGCCGTATATCCAAGAACACGCACTCGCCGCTCAATTCCAATCACTGCTTCAATCAGTGTCGCTTCCTTTCGAAGAAATTGAGGTAATGGAAAAACAAATCAATGACTGGGAACATGAATCAATTTCTTCGAGAGGAGAAGTTGCTCAAAATCTGAAATCTAAACTTTCCGAGACGCAGGAGAAGCTCGACCGGCTCGTGTCGCTCTACTTGGACGGTGATATTGAGCGCGACCTGTATCTTGTGAAGAAAGATGCGCTCCTACGCCAAAAAGCGAAACTGGAAGAAAGTTTGGGAGATTTTGGGCAACAGGGAAAGAATCGGCTCGAACCCTTGCGGAGTTTCGTTTTGTCATTGAAAGAAGCGGAAAAAGTGGCGCAAACAAAAAATTACGCCGAGTGGCGCAACTTTTTCCGTTCTCTCGGCTCTAACCCCGAAATCAAAGACAAAACGCTTTCAATCAATTGGAGCGAACTCTGGGATTTTACGGCAAAAACAAAAGCGGATTTTGCCCTGCGGAGCGCGGCGTACTCGCCGCGCGGAGCAGTCAATTCCGATAAAGTTAATTGTGGTGCCCTCGGAGGGAATCGAACCCCCATTGCAAGATCCGCAATCTCGCGTCCTATCCATTGAACGACGAGGGCAGTAGCCCCCGAAGTTCCCCGTTAGGGTCACGACGAGGGCAGTAGCCCCCGAAGTTCCCCGTTAGGGTCACGACGAGGGCATAACATAATTATTAGTTTATATTTATTAGCAATTAGTTGCAAGATTAACTTGATTCTATTACAATAATTCAAGTTTGTTTTGGGCCTGTAGTATATCGGTAGAACGCCTCCATGGCATGGAGGAGGGCGGGGTTCAATTCCCCGCAGGTCCACCCAAAAATTCAATAGGGCCTATAGTTAAGTGGTAGAACACCTCATTTGCAATGAGGAGACGGCAGTCCGATTCTGCCTAGGTCCACTCCGATAGCTAATTTTGTTATAAGTTATTGGTTGTGGGTTGATTATGGAAGCGTGCCAGAGCGGTCGAATGGGCCTGTCTTGAAAACAGGTATACCAGAAATGGTATCAGAGGTTCGAATCCTCTCGCTTCCGCAAATATATATTTTTTTTGCGGGTAAGCCTTATTTTCTTCGTATGTTGGTTAATAATGCTATAATTAAAAAATGAATATTAAGCGTCATCATAAAGGAGGCGATGAGCATAGAAAAATAGTCAGGGATATTTCAACTGATAATTTGAATCAGGCGAATAAAGAAGCCGCTGCCAAGGCTGAGCCCAAAAAGCAAGAAGAAACAGCCAATGTAATCAAATGGGAGGCGCCGGAATACGAATATGAGCCTAAGACTGTTTCGTGGTACTGGCTCAGCATCATTATCTCAATAATTTTAATAGCTATCGCATTATGGCAGAAAAATTTTTTGTTTGTTGTTTTTATCGTGATTGCGGAATTGGTTTTGATTTATTTTTCAAATCTTTTGCCAAAAGTCTGGAGTTTTGAAATTGATGATGAGGGCATTTCCATTATCAGCAATAGCGGCGCCAGTCAAAAAAAGAAATACCCATTTTCAGACGTGCTGGGGTTTGATATCTATCCGGCCAATGATGGATATAAAGAACTCATAATACATACAAATCTTAAGTTGACTCCTTACGTAAAAATGTTTATCTTTGCTGAAGACGAAAAAAAGATTGAAGAAAAGCTGCTTGAGGTTACCCAGCGGGAAGAAATACCGCATTTAATTACGGATGCGCTGGAGAAGATAGTACGGTTTTAATAATCATTAAATCATTAAAACATTAAATCAAACACTAATTTTGTTCTTGTGTTTTTATGTTCTCGTGGTTTAATAAATTAAACGCGCCCTCGTCGTGACCCTAACGGGGAACTTCGAGGGTTACTGCCCTCGTCGTTCAACGGATAGGACATGGGTTTCCTAAACCTAAAATCGAAGTTCGATTCTTCGCGAGGGCACACGAAATTTATCTGAAATTTTAAGCGAAGCGTAAAAATTGAAATTATAAATTTCAGTGTCCCGCCAACGGCGGGACAAAAAATCCGCCAAATGGCGGATTTTTGTTTAAATTCTGCCGCTGATTTATAATTTAACAATACCCGGTAACATTACTTTGATGATTTTTGCTAAGGTAGATGTTAAATAATAACCGGGTAAAATAATTTAAGAATATAAAATAATACAAAACTTTATAAGAATAATTTTTTCGCAAAAGTAAATTATTAAGCTAAAGTAATGTTTACCGGGAATGATTGCACTTGAAACATCTCTTGAAAATGTAAAAGGCCAAAAAATAAGATTGGGCCCGAAATTTTTACAGAAGCTGAAACATTTCAATATGCTGACAGTAAAAGATTTGCTGTGGCATTTTCCGTTCCGCTACGAGGATTTTTCCGAAGTTTCAAAAATTATTGATTTGCAGCCGGGCCGGGATGTTACCGTACAAGGGGTTATCGAAAAGGTAAAACCGTTTAAAAGTTTCAGGCGCGGCATGTTTATAATCGAAGCCGTGATAAAAGACGATACGGGCGTCGTAAAAGCCATCTGGTTCAACCAGAAATTTTTACTTGCGGTTTTGAAACCCGGCAGGCTGGTCAATTTATCGGGAAAAGTTATTGCTGCAAAGGATGGCAGCTTGTGCCTGTCTCATCCTACTCATGAGTTTATTACTCTGGCGCAGATGAACGCAGAAAATGAAAACACGCGGAATGACGCAGAAAAAATTCAGCGTAATTCTGCGCTTAAGTCCGCGTCGTTTAGCGAAACGCGCCATACTGCGCGCTTAGTGCCGATTTATCCGGAAACAAGGGGGTTCACGTCAAAAGCATTCAGATATTTGATAAAACCCACGCTGGATGAGCTGGAAAAAATCCCGGAAACACTGCCGAAGGAAATTTTGCAAAAGTACGGTATTTTGGAAATAAACGAAGCAATTCGCAAAATCCATTTTCCCGACTGCATAGAAGAAACCAGACTGGCAAGGCAAAGGTTTGCTTTTGAAGATTTGTTTTATCTGCAGATTGTAAATTTAAAAGAAAAAATACGGCTGGCAGAAGAAAAGTCCCATGCGTTTAAAATTGATGTTAAACATATTAAAGAATTGCTGGAAAAAATTTCTTTCAGCCTTACTGTTTCCCAGAAAAAAGCTTTGTGGGAAGTCCTAAAGGACTTGGAGATGCCGCATCCTATGAACAGGCTTTTACAGGGAGATGTCGGTTCGGGAAAAACAATTGTCGCGATTTTGGCCGCATTGGCGACTGTATACGAGGATAAACAAGTGGCGTTTATGGCGCCGACTGAAGTTTTAACCAGCCAGCATTACCAGACGTTTAAAAAAATATTCGGCGATTTCAAGCATGGCGCCGGGGTGATTACATCAGCGGGCGCCAGGGTTTTTTACGGCGACGATTTTGAAATAGAATTAAAAAAACCGGAATTCATTAAAAAAATCCAGACAGGCGATATTAAAATTGTTTTTGGGACGCATTCATTGATACAGAAAAATGTTAAGTTTAAAGATTTGGGCTTGGTGGTTATTGACGAACAGCATCGCTTTGGAGTGCGCCAGCGCGCGGAGCTTATTTATGGGCATTCCGGGCTGGTCCCTCATTTTTTAAGTATGTCGGCGACGCCGATTCCGCGCACGCTGTCTTTGACTATTTTCGGAGATCTGGATTTGTCTATTATTGACGAGCTTCCAAAGGGCAGAAAAGAAATTATTACAAAGATTGTTGATCCTCAAAACCGCGATAAGGCGTATGCTTTTGTGCGAGGGCAGGTTAAAAAGGGCAGACAGGCGTTTGTGATTTGTCCGCGCATAGAGGATATATCGCAGAATGACGCCGACTTAACGCAGAATGACGCTGAAATTCCGCGTAATTCTGCGGCCGTTTTACGTTTTTCCGCGTTTGGATGGGATGATGTGAAAAACGTAAAAGATGAATATGAAAAGTTATCCAAGAAGATTTTTCCGGATTTAAAAGTTGGAATGTTGCACGGGAAAATGAAAGCGAAAGAAAAGGAAAAAATAATGAAGGATTTCAAAGACGGCAAAACCGATATTCTGGTTTCCACTTCGGTGATTGAAGTCGGAGTCGATATCCCGAACGCGACAATAATGATGATTGAAAGCGCGGAGCGGTTTGGCTTGGCGCAGCTTTATCAGTTCCGCGGCAGGGTCGGCAGGGGCGAGCATCAGTCGTTTTGCCTTTTATTTACGGAATTCAAATCCCAGAATGTTTTAAAACGCTTGAAATATCTGGTAAGCGCCAAGAGCGGGTTTGAATTGGCGGAAAAGGATTTGGAACTTCGCGGTCCCGGAGAATTTTTGGGCCAAGGGAATAATTGGGCGCAAACCGGAATTCCTGATTTGGCGATGCGTTCTTTGCAAAATCCCGAAATCGTAAAAGAAGCGCGCGAAGCCGCGGTATTAATTATCCAAAAAGATTCCGATCTGAAAGCCTATCCTCAAATTAAAGAAAAACTTTCCCGATTTCAAACGCGAATTCATATGGAGTAAATAGTAGCGAAAAAACCGGAGCTTAAACTCCGGTTTTTCTGTGTTTGGGGGTAACCCAGAATCCAAGGCGCCATTTGCCGCTAAGCATCAAGCGGGTTTGCGCGTCAAGAGCGGGAATCGAGCCGAAAAGAATGATTGTTGCGGGCATCAACAGCCACTGTATGACATACCATATGTAATCGGTTTTCTTGAAATTTTTAGGTTTCGGCGGCAGCAATACCATGCTTAAAAATGCGGAAGAAATTATTCCAATCATTGAAAAATTCATTATATTTCTGGTCATTATGGGCAGGTTATACGATAATAAGGAAAATCTGAAAGTTGAACCGCCTATGATTACCGGCAGCCATCCAAGCGTAAAAATAATAAGCGCGTTGGTTGCCCAGGAATGGAATCCTTCCGTGTAATTGAATCCCCAATATAATTTTTTGGAAAATGGGATAAGTTTATTTTTTGCAAATCCGGTTAAAAGGTAGGGGATATTTTCAGCGCCCCAGCCCCAACGGCGCTGCTGTTTGTATTGGTTGACCGCTGTTTGCCAAAATCCGGGCGCTACGTTGGCGTCCATATAAACCGGATAGTTTATCGGAACTACGCGCCAATCGCCGTTATAATGCAGATAACATTGCCAAAAAATTCTGGAATCTTCCGAAACCGCATTTTTTTGCCAGAAACCGATTTCAACCAGCGCTTTAAAGGGCATTGAATGCGAAGAAAAAGTTGTCAGCCTGTGCGGCCTGGCTTGCTGGATCATATGCCAAAAAGTGGAAGAAAAAGAAATAACTCGCGCAAAAGCCGGAGCCTGGTAAATGTTATTTAAAAATATCGGCACCGGCTGATAGCTGGATTGTTGCGGGTGTTCTGCGGTTAAAAAATGATAAGTAAGTATGCCGAAATAATCGGGAAGCACTTGCGTATCGATATCAAAAACCGAAACCAGAATATTTTTATAAGGTATGTTTAACGGGTCAATAATTTTATTTTTGACTTCTTCGGCGGCCCAAGCCTGATTTGAACCTTTGCCCGGAATTTCTCCGGCCAGATTTTCAGGATGCGCGGTCGTTAAAAATTTAAAGAATTTATTTCCAAATTCTTCCTGGATTTTTTGCGCTGTTTGTTCAACTCCTGCTTGTCCTGAGCCTGTCGAAGCGGCTTGCCCTGAATTTTGCCGAAGGGCGCGTTCTTCGGTTGCCAGCACTACAATAAATTTATCAAGCGGGTAGTTGGATTTTACCAGCGCTTCAAAAGTTTCTTTGACAACTTCATACGGCTCGTTATACATCGGTAAAATTACCAAATGATAAATATCTCTCCAATTGGAAATTCCATTTTCCATTTTCCATTTTCCATTTTCCAACTCTTGGAGCCAATTAATTTTCATATTTTCCTTCATTTTATTGAAAGAAATTCTCAAATGCAGGGAAAAATAAATTGTTTTAAGCAGCCAATAAATATCAAAAAGAATGATGAAAATGGCAATTCCTTCGGGAAATTGCCAGGACAGGAGCACTATTGCTATAAGCGTCGCCCACGAAATAAATCCGGGGAATATTTCAAACATCCTATACATTGAATATATGGTAATTAGTAATCGGTAATTAGTAAACCCCATCACTAAAAAACATTTTACTCTGTTTTTGCCGGCGACTGGTGTGGTTTAAAAAAAATAGCGGGTAAATATTATAATGCCCTTAGTGAGGGGCAAAGTAAAAAAATCACCGAGCAAATAAATATTATGCTCGATGATTATTATGCTAAAAGGCAAGTATTATCTTATTTTCATGCTGCAAACCCATGTTTTATTAGGCTTGCCTGTTCCGGGGTCTTGCCCGTTGGCTTGAATTTGCCGCGTTAGGCGTGATGGGCTTAATAGAGAGAATCTCATAATTGGTTCTTGCCCAGGAGTAAAATCAAGCGCTGTAATTTCATAGTTGTGGCCGTGCTTCACATACTCATTGCGGTATACTACGATACTTATCGGCTTCGCCGTGCGGCTGTTCACGGCATCCAGGCGGAATACTTCGGGTTTTTTCCCGAATCGCACGAACCCTTCGTACTTGATGATTCCGGTATCTATCGTTAGCCTGCTCATTGGCTTCACCTCCTTTTTGATTGTTTAATTTTAACGGATCTGATATCAGATTATTGGAATTTCCAATAAAAGTAAATGGTAAAAATTGATTTTTTGCGCTTTATCTTTTATATTAAACATTAGAAATTAGGTATTTAATTTCATTAAAAATTAGAAATTAAAAATTGAAAATTTCTAATTCGGCCCTATCGTCTAGTGGTTAGGACGTCGGGTTTTCATCCCGGCAACAGGGGTTCGATTCCCCTTAGGGCTACATAATGTTTTTTAAATTGCAGTGTGGTATAATTTCCAAATGGAACCGCAAAATCCAAATCAACCGGGGCAGGGAAGCAATATCCCCGCGCCGCCGCCGCTGGAAATTGATGTCCGGACAATGGAAACCGACATAAAGTCTTTTAAGGAAGCAGGAGGCGAAGTATCCGGGGCCGGGAAACAATCGCAATACTCTGCCGGAGCCGGGCAGCAAAATGCCGGTATGCCCGGTTATCAGGGAGTTGAAAAACCTATTTTTACCCCGTCGGAGAGCATATTATCGCAGTCAAAACCGGATGGAAAAGCCGTGAGCTCAAATGCCAAATTAATGATGATTATCGGGGGAATTTTTATCGCCGCCATTGGCTTGGGTTTATTGGGATACTATGTTATATTTCCGATAATATTCAAGTAAATAAATCAGCAAAGAACGAAATAGGGCGAAACAGCGAAATTATTAAGATTGCCATTCCGAAGTTGTTTCGGAATCTATAATATATTTTAGATGCTGAAATAAATTCAGCATGACACAGCGGCATTTTTCGTTATTTCGTATAAATTCGATTTTCGTTGATTCAGCAAAGCGTATGACTAACCAAGAATTGGAAAAATTTAAAAAAGCTTTGGAAGAAGAAAAAAAGGATTTGGAAAGAGAGGTTAAGCATCTGAAAGATGTTCCGGATTTCGGAAGCGATGTTGACTCCGGAGAAGAAGAGGCCGATGAAAGCGCGGCATACGGAGATCAGCTTGCCTTGATGGAAACTTTTAAATTGAGGCTTGACGACATTGAATCGGCCTTGGATAAAATTGCAAAAGGGAAATACGGCATTTGTGAAAAATGCGGGAAAGAGATTTCTGTAAGAGTTCTTGAAGCTGATCCGGAATCAAAATTGTGCCAGGCTGACAAGCAGAAAGAAAAAATAAAAGGATTCTTCAAAAAAATATTTTAAATTTTATGGAATAATGCCATCGCATCCGCAAGGCCGATGGCATTATTTTTTTTGTTCCTCCAGTATTTTGCGATCGCAAAA
>DAHWFZ010000059.1 GCA_027336345.1 Candidatus Wolfebacteria bacterium | reverse complement strand
ATCAACCGCTGTAAAATTTATATGGACGGTATCGCCGACTTTAGCGATAACGGTTGAAGGATTATATAAACCGTTTGAAGCCTGAATATTGAAAGTTCTCAGTTTTGCGGAAACTCCCGGAGCCGCGGCGGAAACCGAGGTCGGCACGGCCACATCCGCGGAAGCCGGTTTAGCCCCGGCATCGGGAATAACTATATCTTTCGGAACATCGGTTTTGGTCAAGCTTTGAACCGCTCCAACCTGCCCGGTTTGAGCCCCGCCGGTTTGAGCCGGCAGATTGGCCTGTTGCGATTGCTTATAAGAAACGGAATACAACGACACTCCCGCGACAATTACGATAAAAACCGCGACTATTAAAATCAAATAAGTTTTTTTACTCATACCTTGTGGTGAACCCTGTAGTAGAAAATCGCTAATAAAAGTTTTTTAAACTTTTATCAAAATAATTTGATAAAGCGATTTTTCACTGCGGGGTGAATTTTCAATCACTTAATTTTTTCTTTTTTAATATAGAAAATTTTAGTCGACGTTTTAGCAATCCATTACCCCGAGCTATTTTTAAATATACTATTAAATCTACTCCGGAGCTTTTAAATATTATACCATAAATTTAAGGAGTGAATTTGTGGATATCCTTACTAACGCTGCTACTTAAAATATCACTTTGTGATCATAGTAATCATACGCTTACTTCCCCATCCCCCTGCTTAGTTATCAAACGATCGTTTGATAACTAAGCAGAAATAATTCTCGGAAATATAAAAGCGCGTCAGGGAGGAATTAATCTATTTTTTCCAAACTCCCTGCTTTTGTGATTTCAAATATCTCAACAAAATCCACTATATCCATTTTTTTAAGGTCTTCCATAAATTCCATTGGAATTTTTACCTTTCCAAACCACACGCTTCTCTGTATAAATTTAAATCCCATATTTTTCAGCGCTTCCCTAAGCCAAGCTCTTTTTCTTTTTTCTGTTTCAGGAATATCAAAAGCAATAATTGTTAATTTGCCGGCGCTGATATTTTTATAAACAGCCGGAGGCAATGCCGCTTTTTCTTTTTCCCGATGATTATTTTTTAGGATAGAAAGGTAAGATCGTCCTTTTAAAGTTATTCTAAAAACTGAATTTCTTTTTTTCTCATCCCTATCAACCAGTCCGTCTTTTTGCAATTTAACCAACAATACATGAAATTTTTGCCTTTTCATTCTTTCTTCTTCTTTTTTTAATGCAGCTTTTGACATGGCAGATCCGGACCGATTTTGAATCTTGTAAAGTTCATATTCCATCTTTCTTGGCGAAGCTCCATAACCGGCATTTAAAAAAGCCTCAATCACGCCAACAGAGTTTAATGCCGCTCCTGCTATGATTTCCAAAACTTTCATAGTTACATCTCCTTTCATAATATTATTATATCAAATAGGCTCGCTTTCTGCTTAGTTATCAAACGATCGTTTGATAACTAAGCAGAAAAATTATGATATAATGCTTCTATGAATACATTGCTTTTAATCGATGCCAATGCCCTGATACACCGGTCATTCCACGCCTTGCCGCCTTTGACGACAAAAGACGGACGCCCCGGCGGAGCGATTTACGGGCTTTCAAATATTCTGATAAAAATACTTTCCGGAACGAATAGCCATAATAAAACAAACCCCCTTAATCCCCCTTTGCAAGGGGGACGAGGCAGGCCGGATTATGTGGCGGCCTTTTTTGACCGTCCGGAACCCACTTTCAGAAAAGAAATGTACGCGGAATACAAAGCCCAGCGCCCGAAAGCGCCGGATGAGCTGATTTCGCAAATAATTGAAGCCCACAATCTTTTTAAAATTTTCGGAGTAAAAACTTTTGAAATGCCCGGATTTGAAGCGGACGATTTAATCGGAACAGCCGCAATAAAATTCGCGAAGGAACCTGATTTGAAAATTATTATTTTAACCGGCGATATGGATACGCTGCAGCTTATCCATGATGAAAAAATTGTCGTTGAAACATTAAAGAAAGGAATCAGCGAGACAATCATTTACGGCGAAACAGCCGTAAAACAGCGCTACGGGATTTCCCCGGATCAAATGACCGATTACAAGGGGCTTGTCGGCGATCCTTCTGACAATATTCCGGGGGTAAAAGGAGTAGGCCCGAAAACCGCGGCAACCATAATCCAAAAATATGGTAGTTTGGAAGAATTTTTCCAAACCGCAGAAAAACGCGGAATTGAAACGCTGAATAACGCGGAAAAAAACGTAGCACAAAATAAAGACATTGCCTTGTTTTCCAAAAAACTGGCGACGATAGACACAAACGCGCCGCTGGAGATTAAAAATATCTCAGAGTTGGAATATGCCGGAGCTGACGTTGAAAAAATTACCGGGTATTTTGAGGAAATGGGTTTTCAAAGTTTGGTTAAGAGAATCACCTCAGACACGGATAAACACGGATTTAAGAAACGGATTGATGCGGATAGAAAACATGATTCGTCGAAGTACCTCAGAATGACACCGAGTAGTCATCCTGAGCTTGGCGAAGGATCCCAATCACAAACCAGGCAACAGTCTATTTTTGAACACTCGGGACTGACCGAGGCCGGACAGAAAACAATTTCCAAAAAAATAATAGACGAGATAGAAACCCCGCTCACCCCGATTTTAAAGGAAATGGAAAATTGGGGAATAAAAACAGACACGAAAAAACTGGCGGAAATCGGAACTAAATTAAGCGGAGAATTAAAAATCATTACGGAAAAAATTTACAAAGAAGCGGATGTTGTTTTTAACATCAATTCCCCGAAACAGCTGCTTGAAATTTTAAAAATAAAATTTAAGCTCAAAATCAATTCAACCAATTACGACAAGCTGACCGGATTGAAAGTAAAGCCGCCTATTATAGGCCTCATTTTAAAATACCGGGAGCTGTCAAAGCTTAAGGGCACATATATAGAGCCCTTGGCGGAACTTGCTAAAACAGATCCGAATGGGAAAAACAGGATCCATCCGACATTTGTGCAATTAAAAGCGGCAACAGGGCGCATTACCTGCGAAAATCCGAATTTGCAGAATATCCCCGAAGGAATCCGCGGCGTTTTTATCGCCGAAAAAGGATACAAGCTCGCTTCTTTTGATTACTCGCAGATTGAATTAAGAATACTGGCTTCGGTGACCGGCGATAAAAAAATGATTGAGGCATTTGAGAAAAACAAAGACATCCACCAAATTACCGCAAGCAATATTTTCAATGTCGCGCCCGATGAAGTGACAAACGATATGCGAAAACTGGCGAAGACTCTGAACTTCGGCATCGCTTACGGCATGGGCCCCCGCTCGCTCTCCCAGCAAAGCGGGCTGACAATGGAAGAAGCGAAAAAATTCATCAAGGAATATTTTGAGGATTTTTCATCAATCAAAAAATGGCAGGAACAAGTTATTTTAAAAGCGCGCCAGGACGGGTTTGTTGAAAACCTGAACGGGCGCGTAAGATCGCTTCCGGAAATCACTTCTTTTAACCAAAGGTTCCAGGCCGAAGCCGAAAGGATGGCGATAAATTTTCCCATCCAAAGCCTGGCGGCGGATATCATAAAACTGGCGATGATTAAGGTGGCGGAAAGGTTAAGGGAAAAAGGAAAATGGGGAGAAAAAGCAAAAATGCTTCTGACGATCCACGATGAGCTGGTTTTTGAAATCAAAGACGACGCGGATTTGAAAAAAATCGTGGAACTTATAAAAGAAACGATGGAGAGCGTTTATACGCTTCCAGCCTCGCCGAGTATAGGCGGGAAAGTGCCTTTGGTAATAAATGAAGGCGTTGGAGATAATTGGGGAGAAACATAAAAATAACAGAGAACGAGATTCTTCCGAGTACGTCAGAATGACATACCCTGTTTGTCATCCTGAGCCCTGCCTACCGACAGGCAGGTTGCGAAGGATCTGGGTTTATAGATTCTTCCGGGTACGTCAGAATGACACCGGCGGGATTCTTGACCCTAACGGGGAGGAAGCCAGCTTCCAACAAACGGAGTACCTCGGAATGACAAAGTGTTGGCTATAAAAAAATCTCCGCAATAATCTGACCCCTGCAAAGTGGACACGAAATAAAAAACGTCGTGTCCACTTTTTGTT
>DAHWFZ010000058.1 GCA_027336345.1 Candidatus Wolfebacteria bacterium | reverse complement strand
TTGGTAATTTCAGGAATTTTGCTTTGGTTTGTAATATTTTTCGCGGTGAAGATGGAGCTTATCGGGAAAAAGGTTGATAAACACCTTGATATTTGGGGGAAAGTTGATATATCCAAAGTTTATGTCGGAAGGTTTTGGAGGAAGGTTTTAAAAAGGCTGCAAACCCGGAATCCGGAGCAGATGAAAAAAGCAATCGTTGACGCCGATAAAATTTTTGATGAAATCGCGAAAATTTCAGGCTATGGCGGGCATAAAGCGCCGACTGTCGATGAGCGGGTTGAAAAATTTACCGAAGAACAGCTCCCGAATTTAAAAAAGGTTATGGAGGCCCATAATCTTTGCAAGCAGATAAAGGATAATCCGGACTTTGAAATTTCTTATGATGAGGCGAGAAACGCTCTTAAGGCGTATCAAAAAGCCTTCAGGGATTTTGGGATACTTGATTGATTTATAATTACTTATTTAACGCCATGTCAATCAAAGCGAGCTCATAATCCAATTTTCCGCTTTTTATTGAAACATCGTAATCCGCCAGATTTTTAATAAGCTCAAAAGTTAAAAACGGGCGGCTGGCCAGAATATTGAAAATCTTTGCAGGCTCTTCTTTGTTCAAAAATAAATTCTCCAGCATTGGAAGTTTTTGCCCGAGGGTTTTATTCTTTGTTATCGCATCAATGAATTGGAACAGATGAGGTTCTTCAAAATAAGCAATCAAATTTTCCAAATCCTTCACATCCACGGTTTTATTTGGCGAGCCGGTTGAGCCATCAATGGGGTCTAAAAGTTGTAATTTATCCAACTCCGTTATTATTCCCCACGTGTCATTTTCAAAAACTTTGGATAAAAATTTTATTGCCCCCGGAGTCAGATTTATTTTTCTTTCGTCGGACTCCTTTTTTATGAAAAATTCCAAATGCGGCCCGCTTAAATTTTGGAATTCATAAGTTTTGGAAGCGTCTTTAATGAGAAACTCAAGGTCTTTGGAGGGTTCATTTTCTTCCGAAAGGATGATTATTGTATTTTCGGATTTTAAATTTTCTTTGATGAAATTTTTGAGATCCTTCGCGATGTCTTTTCCTGCTAAAAATGAGTTTTTTACAATCGCCATTTTTTTGGCATCAAAGAGGGAAGTCTGCGAACAAAAATCCTGAAGTTTTAAAAACTCATCCCCATTTTCCAGATTAAAAGAATCAATTGAAAACACGGAGTATTTATCCCGGTAAGTTTTAAGGATGGTATTTAAATTTTTCTGGCGCCTGTAGGAATCAGGGCCGTAAAGCAAAATAATCATATTATTTGAATTATACAGAAATTCACCTTATATTAAAGATAGTTCAAATATATGATTATTTAATTTTAAATTTTAAATTTCTAATTTTTAAATAATTTTCAATGATTAAATTTGATGTAATAACAATTTTTCCGGAAGTGATTGAGGCTTATGTGAATGAGTCAATTTTAAAGCGCGCTCAGGAAAGCAAGCTTATCAAAGTAAAAATTCATAATTTGCGTGATTTTACAAAAGATAAGCACAAGAAGGTTGATGACCGGCCGTTTGGAGGAGGCCCGGGAATGGTTATCAAAGTTGAGCCGCTTATTAAAGCGGTTGCAGCTTTGAAGTTAAATGTAAAAAGTAAAATGGCAAAAGGGAAGCCAAAAGTTAGAATAATTATTTTTGAGGCGGGAGGGAAGCAGTTTGACGAGAAGATGGCTCAAAAGCTGGCAAAAGAAGATCGGCTGGTTATGATTTGCGGCCGTTACGAAGGCATTGATAATCGCGTGAAGCAAGTGTTAAAAGCCAACAGCTATAAAATAGAAACTATCTCAGCCGGGCCTTATGTTTTGAC
The DNA here is from genome assembly GCA_027336345.1 of Candidatus Wolfebacteria bacterium. GTDB lineage: Bacteria > Patescibacteriota > Minisyncoccia > UBA6257 > UBA9933 > DAHWFZ01. Next base: position 722 of record DAHWFZ010000058.1, on the reverse strand, counting down.
TGGAGGCGAAATTCCTGCAATGGCTGTGATGGACGCGGTTTCCAGAAAAATTCCGGGAGTTTTGGGTAAAACCGAATCGCTTGAAGAAAAACGCTTGGGTGTCGGAGTGCCGATGTATACGCGCCCGGCGGAATTAAAATTTAAGAATAAAAAATATAAGGTACCCGAAGTTTTACTCGGAGGAAATCACGCTGAAATTGCCGTCTGGAGAAAAAATAACAGACGAGCTTCGCCTTATGCGGATAAGGCGTAAGAAGCGGAGAAAGAAAAATAAGAAGTAAAAAAAATCCGCCCCCTGGCAATGCCAGAGGGCGTATGTTGTATTTACAAACTACTGCTTGTGTCTTTGGTGGATAAATCTAAAAATTTTTTCTTTTCCGTGAATATTGGGAGGTTTTTCTCCTCTTACGTATATCAGCGGAAGATCTGCGAATGCCATAGAAGGAGGGGCGATGATTATCTTAATCCCAAACTTTTTAAATTCCTCCTTTATAGCTTTGTTATCATCCTCATTAAATCCCTGGAACAACTTGATACTTGTCATGCAGACTCTCCTTTTTTCGTTGTAGTGAAGTGCTTTTTAATAAATAGCATTTTATTCACTAATATGTCAAATTTCTGTACTCGTCCACAACATATTGGACTTTTCGGCGGGCAGTTTGTTAATAATATGTTTCAATGGGGCAATAAGCCCAATAGACCAATGCGGTCTTCGTGTATTG
>DAHWFZ010000049.1 GCA_027336345.1 Candidatus Wolfebacteria bacterium | reverse complement strand
CGAACGCGCCCGTTTTTCATCCCTGAATTTATTCTGAATTTGAAAAACAGCGGCCGGCAAATCTTTATACGAAAGTATGAATTTTTTGAGCAAAGGAGCCACTACTTCTTCATGGGTTGGGCCAAGCGCATACTCATTTTTAGTGTAAAAAGTCGTGAATTTTATCAAAGAATCCAAAGTGTCCCAACGGCCCGTTGTTTCCCAATTGCTTTTTGGCTGAAGCGATGGCATCAAAATTTCCTGCCCGCCCAATTCAACCATTTCTGCGCGGATAATATTCTCAATTTTTTTAAAAACCCTCAATCCAAGGGGCAAAAAGGTATAAACCCCGGCCATCAATTTATCAATGTATCCCGCGCGGATCAAAAGCTGGGCGTTGATTGATTCCTCGTCTTTTGGAGCTTCTCTTCTGGTTTTTGTGAAAAGTTTGCTTTGATACATAGAAAAGTTGTGATTGTTTTATTGTGCCTCAGAATGGAGTCGGAGCAGAGCAAATTTGATAACACTTTATCAAATTTAGCGGCGCGGGCACCATTTTTGATCGTTATTCGGAGCGGGTCCTGCTCCCGCACCCGCCTTCCTTATTTTGTATGTGCCGATGGGAGGAATCGGACCTCCGACCTAAGCGTTATGAGTGCTTCGCTCTAACCACTGAGCTACATCGGCCAACCAGCTGAGTACTCAGCCATTATTTTATAGTATATCCAAAATAACAGCTAATTTTCAAGGAAAAATAAAAAACGCCCGAGGGCGAATTTCAATCTCTGTTGCGGAGGTAGGAATTGAACCTACTGCCTCAAGGTTATGAGCCTTGCGAGCTACCGATGCTCTACTCCGCGTGTATATAATACCAGCCAAACATACATTTGACAATAGTCTATATTACATCTAAATTTTAGTAATGCCCTGTAGTGAAACTGCGATATTTTAACATTATTTATCACTAATACCACTAAGGCATAATTTTATCCAAAGAACTGCGCCAACCTATTTATAATATGGTTAAATTATAAATAACAATCGCAGTTCTACTACGGGGAATGGAACGGAACGAAAAAATTTCAAAGCTTATTGAAACGGCAAAAAGTTTATTAGGAACTCCATACAAATACGGCGCTTATTCAAACCCGGAAATAACTCCAAAAGAAGGCGTTGATTGCTCGTCTTTTATACAATACGTCTTCAAACAATCCGGCATTGAGCTCCCCCGTTCTTCAATCTTGCAGGCTGCTTTTCCGGGCGAAGAAATTTCCGATATCAACAATGCTCAACTCGGAGATTTAATATTTTTTGAAAGCGATATGGGCCATTATAACCACGGCCTATTCCCGGGGAGAAAAATTTATGTTGGGCATTTGGGAATTTATCTCGGCAACGACGAGATAATCCACGCCAGCAATAATGAAAAAGCTCACGCCGTGGTAATCCAAAAAATATCCGAACTCCAAAATCTGCACCCGGAATTTTATAAAGTTACTCTGATAAAAAGATTTATGTAACTGCCATATTAACGTATGGCAGTTATTTTTTTATCCCATATAAACAATCTTCGCATAAAATATATTTTTAAAAATCACTACTATCCTATGTTGCGATCGCAACATAGGATAGTAAATTAAATAAAAAAACACCCCGGGCCGAGATTGACTCGGGCCGGGGGGCGCTGCAAGTGTGCCCATCATTCGTCGCGACGCAACTTCTTTTCGGGCACGGCGTCGCTATATATCCCTATTATATCTTCTCCTAACCGGAAATCGTTATTGGAGAAGACCCAACTGTCAATTAACTGCTCCGCTAAGCCCGTTGACGGCTTTGCGAAAACCTCTTTTAAAGAATCAAGAAAGTATTCCCAAGAAAGTCAATAGCTAAAAAAAAATCAGATTTTATGCGGAGTTTTTGGAATAATTTGTTTGCTTTTAGACAATATATGTGGTATTTTAAAGATTGTTGCGCGTAAAGATTGCCACGGCCTAATAGTCTCTCAATGAAAACATAAAATATGCCGGAAAAAAACACTCAAAACTTAATCCCCCGTCCGCCTGTTGTTGTTGTGATGGGTCACGTTGACCATGGCAAAACAACATTATTGGACAATATCAAAAAAACAACCGTAGCCGCAAAAGAAGCCGGCGGCATTACCCAATCAATCGGAGCTTATGAAGTAATTCATAATCCTTCCACAGGCTCAGGACAAGCTAAAAAAATAACATTTATTGACACGCCCGGGCACGAAGCTTTTTCAAAAATGCGCGCCCGCGGAGCGAAAATCGCCGATTTGGCGATTTTAATCGTTGCCGCCGATGACAGCGTCCAGCCGCAAACCAAAGAATCAATAAAAATATTGGAAGAAACCAAAACTCCCTTTATTGTCGCAATCAATAAAATAGACAAACCGGGAGCCGATGTTGAAAAAGTCAAAAACGATTTGATGCAGAATAACGTATTTTTGGAAGGCGCCGGCGGTAATATTTCATGGCAAAAAATTTCCGCTAAAAGCGGAGAAGGCATTAACGAGCTTTTGGATTTGATTCTTTTGGCGGCTGAATTGGAAAATTTCACCTATAATCCGGATGAAAATGCCAGCGGTTTTATTCTTGAAGCAAAAATGGACAGCCGCCGCGGCATAACTGTAACCGCCATTGTTAAGAACGGAATTTTAAAAACCGGAGATGAGATCGCTACCAAAAGCGCATGCGGAAAAATAAAATTTCTGGAAAATTTCAAAGGAGAACAGGAAAAACAGCTTGAACCTTCGGCGCCTTCCTTAATTTTGGGATTTACTACTCTGCCTCAAACCGGAGAAGAATTCATAAGCGGGAATATTGAACCGGCAATAATTGCAAAAAAGGAAATTATCTCAAGGCCGATAGTTGCGCTTGCCAAAGGAGACGTAAGGCCGACTCTTAATTTGGTTATTAAAGCCGACGTAAGCGGATCACTGGAAGCGCTTTTGGAAATTATTAAAGCTCTCCAGCAAGGAAAAGTTAAAATAAACGTAGCTTCCGAGGGCGTAGGAGAAATCAACGATAGCGACGTTAAAATGGCTATTTCAAACAACGGCATAATCATCGGATTCAATACAAAAGCCAGCAAAGCCGCTGAAAACCTCGCGCGCGCCCAGGAAACAAAAATAGTCACGAGCAAAA
>DAHWFZ010000048.1 GCA_027336345.1 Candidatus Wolfebacteria bacterium | reverse complement strand
TGTATTATCACAGTTAGAAAAGCTAAGAATTCGTTTTTTAAAATTTATTCATTCTTTAATTCTTTTGTTTTTTCAATTACAATTATTTGTATATTCGTATTTTTTAGTATTTCGTAGCAAACTTATGATTAAGGATAAAATTCAAAAAATTGTTTCAAAAGCCATCCAACAAGCTCCCTCCGACGCCTCCGCTTTGAAGGGCGGGCAGGGTAAACCTCTTATTGAGGTTGAAATTTCTGTTCCTGAAAATGATAATTTCGGGCATTATTCCACCAATGTGGCCATGAGGCTGGCAAAAGTTCAAAAGAAGAATCCTCTGCAGATTGCGGAAGAAATTAAGCTGCAGCTTTTGACTTCTTATTCATCCATTTTTTCCAGAGTTGAAGTGGTTGCGCCGGGATTTATAAATTTATGGATTAAGCCGGAAGTTTTGCACGGCGAATTAAAAGAGATTTTGAAGGAAAAAGAAAAATACGGAAAACCTCTAAAAGCTAAAAGCTATAAACTAGAAACTATTAATTTGGAATTTATTTCAGCCAATCCGACCGGAGCGCTGACTATGGGAAACGGCAGGGGAGGATTTTGGGGCGATACAATGGCTAATATTTTGAAATTTTCAGGCCATAAGGTGACAAAGGAATATTATGTTAATGATGCTAAAAATAGCACTCAAATTAAAGAATTAGGCAAAACCGGTTTGGGATCGGGAACTACTTATTTGACGGCTAGCCTTAAAACAAAAATTTCAAAATTAAAAATTAAAATAAACAGATTAAAAGCATCCACCCCTCGACAGGCTCAGGGAATAAAAAATAATCTTGAAGGAGAGGTTGGCAATCTGATTGCATCTGAAGTCCATAAAGAAAACAAAAAATTTATTGAAAAAAATTTAAAAATTAAGTTTGATGAATGGTTTTCCGAACAAAAATTGTATAACTCAAAGGCGGTTGATAAATTGCTGGCTGATTTGAAGCAAAAAGATTTGGTTTATGAGAAGGAAGGCGCTTTGTGGTTTAAAGCGGCTCAATTTGGCGATTCTGAAGACAGGGTTTTAGTAAGATCAACAGGCGAACCTACGTATTTTTTGCCCGATCTTGCGTACCACTTTAATAAATTTAAAGTCAGAAAATTTGATGAAGTAATTGACGTCTGGGGCGCTGATCACCACGGCTATATTCCGCGCCTTAAAGCCGGTTTAAGGGCGGTTGGCATTGATGATTCAAAGTTTAAAGTTGTAATTACCCAGCTTGTAAGGCTTATCAAAGGCGGTCAGGAGTATAAAATGTCCAAGCGCAAAGGGGATTTTGTGACTATGGCTGATTTAATAGGAGAAATCGGATTGGATGCCGCGCGGTTTTTCTTTTTAATGAGCGCCCCTGATACTCATATGAATTTTGATCTTGATTTGGCAAAAGAAAGGTCAATGAAAAATCCGGTATATTATGCTCAATACGCGTATGTAAGAAGCGGAAGCATATTAAAAAAGGCAAAGAGAGGAAAGCAAAAAACAAAAATTAATTTTGCGTTGTTGGATACGGCAACAGACATAAATTTAATGAGGCAGTTGGCGCAGTTTCCGGAAATTATCGGATCTGCGGCGCAAAATTACAATCCTCAGGCTATTGTAAGATTTGTTTTGGAGCTTGCGAAAGAATTCAATAATTTTTATGAAAAAGAAAGGATAATCGGAGAAGAAAAAAATATTGCTTTGGCGCGGCTGGAGCTTGTTAAGGCAACAAATATTATTTTAGGCAATGCTTTTAAAATTTTGGGCATTTCCGCTCCGAAAAAAATGTAAAGAGTTTTGTATGAATTTTCAAGGTGATAGCCGTAGAAAATTAATTTACAAAACCTTTATCCCCCACCTTTTGTTGAAATAATTTAGTTATAATAAAAATTAGAGCCGTAAGGCGACTTCGTCTCTAGATTGTGGTAAATATTTAATTATTGCCGCAAAAGGTGGGGGATGCTCAATGTTGTAGTTAAATTTACTGCGCATTGAGCTTGTAAATTTAAACAACATTGGCATGGTTAAAAATTTTTCCATACTTTTCGCTTTAATTGCCGCGGCGCTTATTGGATTCTTTGTTTTGAGTTATCACACCAAAGTTTCGGTGGTTTCCGATAAGCCGGCAGAGACTGTTGAACAATCACCGGTGACTTTTTTGGTTTTGGGAAGGATGGGCAAGGTTGTCGGGTGGAATCAGGCGCCTGATTTGGCCGACTCCATTGTCTTGGTTGATTACCGGCCGAAAATCGGGGTTGTTAATCTGATTTCTTTGCCGCGGGATTTATACGTGAATTTGGGCGGAGAGAGATTTAAAATAAATGAGGTAGTGCGCCGCGATAAAATAAATGAGCTGCTTGCCAAGCTGCCGGATATTACCGGGCTTTCAACCGACAAATATATAGTTGTTGACGTGGACTCTCTGAAAAATGTCGTTGACGGGCTGGCTGGAATTGATATCAATTTGGATTCCGATGTCATTGATAAAGTCAGCGGTTTTACGATGAAGGCGGGGCAGCAGCATTTAAACGGCGATGACGTTGTGTGGCTGGTAAGGAACAGGTTCGCGCCCGAAGGGGATTTCTTCAGGGAGAAAAATCAGCATCAGGTCATAGAGGCAATTTTTTCAAAATATAAAAATTTGAATCCATTGAATAAGGCGTCTTTTATTTTTAAGATAATGCCCGAGATTACGCAGCTGAAAACCAATCTTAATTTTTCCGAGATTATTCCGGCAGCTGAAAATTTTGGCAGCGTAAAATTCAACGATATTGTTTTGGATTTTAATACGGGGCTGGTTGAGTCAAACAGCATTAAAATGGGCACTTCCACGATGTATATCTTGCTTCCTAAATCCGGACCGGAGGATTATACTGATATAAAGAATTATATTGAAAGCAAGCTGGATCAATAAAATAGTTTTTAAAGTTATGGTTAAATTTGTAAAAGGTTTCAAAGCTGCCTGGACGGGGTTAAGGGAGACAATAATAAAAGAAAGGAATTTTAAAATAATGCTTGTTGCGGCAGTGGCTGTGATTTTTTTGATGTTTTATTTTCCAACAACCAAATTTGAAAAAGTAGGGCTTCTTGTAGCTGTTTTTTCAGTTTTAACCATTGAACTTATGAATTCAACTCTTGAAAGGATTATGAATTTTCTGCACCCGGAGCCCGATGAGAGAATACGCGTTATTAAAGACTTGTCGGCCGCCATCGTTTTATTTGCTTCAATCGGCGCTGCCTTTATCGGCACTGTGGTTTTTTGGCCTTATATTTTTCATTAAAAAAATGCCGCGCTATGCGCGGCGGGAATGTCGTTGTTAAATGCGGCGAAGTCTTTTTCTGAGTAAATGCATAAACGACTCTGGATCATTTACCCATGCGTAGTCATCAAGAATTACCTTGTAGCCGTTCTTTTTTGCGGCATCTCGGAATTCTTGGCTGTCATCAATTACCAGTGTGGACGCAGAATTTAAAAATTTTTCAAGAACCCGGATATTAGGCTTTAACCATGGTGATTCATAGATGATGATCGTCGAATCTTTTAGATTTCTGCCTGGTTGTACGAATGTTCTATGCAGAGGAAATCCTTTTCTTATCTGGAGAAAATGAATTTTCCCCAGGGGGCTGAGATATTTAAAAATATTTTCCACCCCAAGTCTGCTTCTATCTGTTACCACTGCGACTATGGCATCGTTCTGCTCTTTTTCGTTGATCAAATACATCATCAGTTCTTTGTTTATTTCATATTCCAGCCATAGTTTTGTCGCAAAAAATTCAAAAATTTCAAAACATCTCAAGGCCACTCTTTTTAGAAATCGGTTTCCGCTGATTTTTTTCTTGGCATTCGGCGTAGATATTTTAAAAAACCAATTCAGGATATGGTTCTTGAATAAAACATTATCCAAATCAACGACGATTATTTTTGGCGATTCTTTCATCCGACACCTCCTTCTTCAATTATTAAATACTTCTGCTATTAAAGTACTACAAAAGCTTATAATGATCAAATAAGCCCTTGGTGGGATTTGGGACAAATATCACAAATGATAGCAGAAGCTTAATCCGCAATTTCCAGCTGTTTAAAAGAATCTTTGATTGCCTGATTTATTTTTTCAGAATCAATTTTTCCGATTTTTGAAAGCACTACTTCCATGGCTTTCACTTTTTTCCGCGTAGTTCCGCGTTTCAGTCCGCGTTTGTCCGCGTTTGGGCGGCCGATACCAATGCGTAAACGCCAGAATTCTTTCGTTTTCAGAGCTTTTATGATCGATTCAACTCCCTTATGCCCTGCGGAGTTTTTATTGAAAGAAAGCTTAAAATTTCCGAGTTCAATGTCAATATCGTCATGGATAACCAGAATTTGTTCAGGCCTGACTTTTTTAAGGAATCCGGAAAAATATTTTGCCGCTTCGCTAACTGCCTTGCCTGATTCGTTCGTATAAACCGTGGGTTTTACAAAAATTATCCCGCTTGTTTTCAAAAAAATAAAATTTTTCGGCCCTGTTTCCCAATCTTCCGGCTTTGCCGCTTTGCCGTTGAGTTTTTTGATAAAATAATCAGTTGTCAGATAACCTGCATTATGAAATGTATTTTGGTATTGTTCGTCCGGGTTTCCCAGCCCGATGATAAG
>DAHWFZ010000039.1 GCA_027336345.1 Candidatus Wolfebacteria bacterium | reverse complement strand
TATCGGTAATCATATACCGGAATCGTAGCGCTTCCTCATATAGCCTTACAATACCCTTTATACCCCTTGTTTTATTGTGCTGCTGCATGACTTTTCAGTCCGTAGAAAAGTCCAATATGTTTCTGAACTTATGCAAAATTTTTTTGTATGGATTTTATTGTATATGGTATTCGTGCATATGGATATAAAGGAATTCCTGCTTAATTATTGAACGATCGTTCAATAATTAAGCAGAGATTTTAAATAAATTATGATACAATTGTTATGCTTCATTTGTATATGAAAACAATATATAAACCGATAAAATTTCCCAGAGACGGCAGAGAACATAAGCATATGATTGAGTGGTGGTATTTTAACGGCCATTTGAAAGACAAAAAAGGAAATCGCTATTCTTTTATGGATTGTTTGTTCAGGGTAAACGTTAAAAAATTGGACATTCCATTCGCTTCCAAGGCTCCTTTCACCAATTTTTATTTTGCGCATTCTATCGTTTCCGACATCAGAAATAAAAAAACAAACAGGGATATCAAAGATACAGTGCTTGTTTCAAAGGACAGTTTTAAAAGGCCGCTTTTGTTCGTAAATTATACGGACATGGTTCCCGTCCACGGTTATGGAAATTCGGCGATAGAAGAAACGAAACTTTTTAATTACAGGATTAAAAATGACAATTTGGATCTGAATTTAAAAACGACAAAAAAACCGCTTCTTGAAAACGGGAAAGGATTCACAAATGTTTGCGGCAATAAAAGCTTTTATTATTCATTAACGAATATGGATGCGTCCGGGATTATCACGCTGGGAGGGAAGGAAATTGAAGTTTCCGGAAAGGCATGGATGGATCACCAATGGACCAACTCAGCGAGTTACTCGCATGATAAGTGGAATTGGTTTTCAATCCAGCTTGATAATAACACTGAAATTGTTATGACTGAGTTTATCAGCGGCGATAAGCGCGATAGTTGGGTTGATATAATGCATCCGGATGGCAGACAGGAAAGCCTGAAGGATTTAAAATTAGAGCCAAGTAATGTTTGGCAAAGTAAAAAAACCAAAGAAAAATATCCATTGCATTGGGAAATTGAAATTCCGGAAAAGAAAATAAAACTCAGCGTAAATGCTTTGATAAAAAACCAGGAAGTTCACGCGGGCATGGCGAAGTATTGGGAAGGCCCTATTGAAGTTACGGGAACATTTAACGGAATAAAGGTAAAAGGCGCCGGATTTATGGAATTGGTCGGGCAAATATCTTCTTACGGGATATATTCGTTTGAAGAGTTAAAAAATATAATAAAAAAAATAATATAAGTATTAATGCTAAAATGCGAATAATGCGAGTTATGCAAATATGAATCCGTTAGTATTATCGGCAAATTGGCATATTTGAATCGATACGGAGAAGGCTATGAAAATAATCGAAGTTTCCAATTTAATAAAAAAATTCCATCACCTGACTGCGGTAGATGATATTTCTTTTTCTGTGGAAGCCGGGCAGATTTTTGCGTTTTTGGGTCCCAATGGCGCCGGCAAAACAACCACAATAAAAATGCTTACCACTCTTTTGCATCCGACCAGCGGGAGTTTGAAAGTAAATGGTTTTAATACGATGGATAATCAGGATGAAGTCAGGCATTCGTTCGGGATAGTTTTTCAGGATCCGAGCCTGGATGATGAATTAACCGCGTATGAAAATATGGAACTTCACGGAGTTCTCTATAAAGTTCGGAAAGACTTAAGAAAAAAACGGATTGAGCAGCTTTTAAAATTGCTTGAGCTTTGGGACAGAAGGGACAGTTATGTAAAGGATTTTTCCGGAGGCATGAAAAGGAGACTGGAAATAGCCAGAGGATTATTGCATCATCCGAAAGTTTTATTTTTGGATGAGCCGACTCTGGGTTTGGACCCTCAGACACGGAATTATATCTGGGACTATATAAAAAAATTAAACAAAGAAGAAGGCATTACCGTATTTTTTACCACTCATTATCTGGAAGAAGCGGAAAAGGCCGCCGGTATTGTCGCAATTATGGATAAAGGAAAAATTATTGAGCAAGGCACCCCGAAAGAACTTATGGAAAAGACCGGCAAAAGTTCTTTGGAGGATGCGTTTATTTCGCTGACCGGGAAAGGCATCAGGGACGAAAGTGCTTCCGGTGTTGATAATTTAAGAATGCGCCATAGGGCGTGGAGAAAATAAATAATTGAAATGTCGCCAGCTGTCATTCTGAGCTTTGCGAAGAATCTTTGCCTATTCAGTAATTAATAAGATTCTTCGTTGGGCTCAGGATGA
>DAHWFZ010000036.1 GCA_027336345.1 Candidatus Wolfebacteria bacterium | reverse complement strand
TCTGCTACTGTCTGAATCCTGTCCGATACTGCCAGCGTGTAGGCCATGCGGACCGGGGCCATCTTTATAGTGATGCCGCGTTCACGTTCAAGCTCCAACGAATCCAAAAATTGCGCCTGCATATTGCGGGCTTCAACGGTTTTGGTGATTTCCAAAAACCTGTCGGCTAAAGTGGACTTGCCGGCGTCAATATGCGCGATAATGCAAAAATTTCTGATGTTTTCCAGCTCCATTGGGTTATCTTATAGTAAAATCCAGTTATTTTCCAGAAAACCTTTATTCCCTGAGCCTGCGCGCCCTGTTATATCCTGAGCTTGTCGAAGGATTGTGCGGGGTCGGAGGACATTCGTCATTGCGAGCGAAGCCCAGCAATCGTATTCTCGTCATTACGAGGTACTCCGTGGCAATCTCATTTTTTATTTATTATCCCGTAAAAAAACCGCAATCTTTCAAAACTGCGGTTTTTTGCGCTTCCTTGTTCTTGTGTTTTAATGCTTTAATGTTCTAGTGTCCCGGCGCTTTAATGGCCTATATAATCTGATAATATTCCTCCCTCATTGTTTCCGTATCAAGATACAGATATCTGAGCCAGTTTATTTTTACTTTAAATACGGCAAAATCAATCCCCGATATCCCGAGAAAAGGCCCGTAATAAAATTCTTTCAGGTCCGGATTTTCAGTAAGCTTTTTCAAAAATTCTTCCCCTTCGGCTCCCATTAATTCCGCAACGCCATTAATCTGAACAGTGGTAGCCGCCGGAACGGTCCCCACCACAATCGCAACATTTTTGTTTTCCATCAGATTTTCAAATTTTCTGGTGTGCCTTCTTGTGACAAAATCAACTACTATCGGCTGAAGCCGATAGTTTGTCGGCGGACTAAAGTCCATTATTTTTTCATATCGACGATTGTAAAATCATCGCCTCTTTTATCTTCGTCCTCGTCCTGATTCTTTATATATTCGGTAATCGCTTCATCCGTAATGTTTCCGGAACTCACCGCGAAATATCCTCGCGCCCAAAAGTGTTGTCCCCAATACATTTTACCCATCTGTTTGTCTTCCTGCATCAGCTTTCTTGATGTTTTGCCCTTCAAATATTGTGTCAGCTTACTTACCGATAGTTGGGGCGGAACGGAGACAAACAGATGTATATGGTCCTGAGATACATGGCCTTTGAGTATCTCCACGTTATGCGCTTGGCATATTTCACGGATGAGTTCCCTTATCCTTGTACCCCTTCTGATTGTCAGTATTGGCTTCCTGTATTTTGTCGTCCAAACTATGTGGTATTTTATATCAAATACGCAATGCGATCCTTTTCTGTATATTAACATACGCCTATCATACCATTTTAAAAAGATCGGCTAAAGCCGAGGGTTTTGACTCCCAAAGATGGACAATAAAAATTAAGGTTGTCGTCAATCATGCATAAAATAAGCGCCGCTTGGGGAATATTTGATTTTGATACCGTTGAAATCACCGCCAAGTTGCTGGATTTCAAAAATCTCAAAACTTCTTCTTTTATTTCCACATCATTCTTCATGTTTTTATATTATACAATTAAATTAAAATTTTAAAAAGTGAATATCCCCTAAACCCGGTTATTTTATCTGCTATAATAAAAAGGAATTCCACGCACGCAATCGCATAGGTTAAAAATTAAGGCTTAACGTGACAGCTGCGCAATCCAAAA
>DAHWFZ010000034.1 GCA_027336345.1 Candidatus Wolfebacteria bacterium | reverse complement strand
ACGAAGGATCCGGGTTTATAGATTCTTCCGAGTACGTCAGAATGACACCGGCGAGATTCTTGACGCTAACGGGGAGGAAGCCAGTTTCCAACAAACGCAAAGCTCAGGATGGCAACGCAACTCATTTTACTAATTTTATGGCCAGAATTATCGCGGTTTACAATCAAAAAGGAGGAGTTGCCAAAACGACGACAAGCGTCAATCTGGCGGCTTATTTGTCTTTAATCGGAAGGAAAGTTTTATTGGTTGATTTTGATCCGCAGGGAAATGCCAGCTCGGGCTTGGGATTTTCCCCAAAACTTACGGACCAGAGCGTTTATCACGGCATTTTTAATCTCGTTGATATTGATAGTTTAATAAAGCCCACGGCGCTCCATAATTTCCATCTTATAACTTCAAGCCAGCATTTAGCCGGAGCTTTGGTTGAGCTGGTTAATATGGCAAGCAGGGAATATTTTTTAAAAAATTTTATAGATAAAGTGAAAGACAGATATGATTATGTTTTGATTGACTTGCCGCCGTCTTTGAGTTTGCTCACCATAAACGGTTTGACCGCCGCGGGCGAGATTTTAATTCCGATGCAATGCGAATATCTGAGTTTGGAGGGCGTGAGCCAGATGCTTGAAGTGGTTAATATGATAAACAAAAGCATTGCCCCGAATTTGGCGATTGCGGGCGGAGTTTTGACGATGTATGATGAAAAAGAAGGATTGTCGCGAGAGATTGAAAAATCAATTCCGAAATATTTTCCACACCACCTTTTTGAAACAAAAATACCGCGCTCATCCGCTTTGGCTGAGGCGCCGAGTTTTGGAAGGCCTGTTGTCTTGTATCACCCGATGTCCGATGGCGCGCAAGCGTATGAGAAATTGGCAAGAGAAATAATTCAGCAAGAATCAGGAATAACGAATAACGAATAATGGTTTTTCCATAATTCATAATTCATTTTTAAAATGTTAGGAGGAGGCTTAAACTCATTAATACCTTCGGGCCAGCCGGAGGGAAATAAGGTTCCGAATCAGGGGCAAAACCGGAATGCGCCGCATTTTCCAAGCGACCCGGCTTTGGCGCCCGAGGAATTTTTCAATGATTTGAAACAAGACGCGGGTAATGCGCCTGTGCATAATATTCCTCAACAACATGTTCCTCAGCCTGCCGCGCATCATGAAGAGCCTTTTTTGATGCATAGTTCTTTTGCTAATAATGCCGATAATAAAGAACCTGAACCGGATATTTATTCGGCGCGCAAACAGGTTCCGTTTCCCAAGAAAATGGTCAGCAGCCAGGCGATATTTTTAATTGAGGTTGATAAGATAAAACCGAATCCTTTCCAGCCCAGAAAATATTTTGACGAGCAGGCTTTGAAGGAGCTGGCAAATTCAATAAGAGAGCATGGAATTTTGCAGCCGCTGGTTGTTTCAAAAGTTGAGAGCGATACTGAAACCGGAACTGCGGTTGAATATCAATTAATTGCGGGCGAGAGGAGATTGCGCGCGGCAAAGATTGCCGGATTGGAGCGCGTGCCTGTTATTATCCGCCAAGTGGAGCAAAAATCGCACCATCTGGAAATGGCGATTATTGAAAACCTACAGCGCGAAAACCTCGATGCGGTTGAAACTGCGAGATCTTATGCCAGATTGCAGGATGAATTCGGGATGACTCAGAGAGAAATTGCCGTCCGATTGGGGAAAAGCAGGGAAGTGGTTGCTAACACCTTGAGGCTTTTAAGCCTTCCGACGGAACTTCAGGTTGCTTTGTCAAAAGGCCAGATTAATGAAAGCCAGGCCCGTTTACTTTTGTCGGTGGAAAATGTGATAGCGCAGAAGCAATTGTTCAATGAAATTATTTCAAATAATCTGACTGTGAGGGATGTCAGGGACAGGGTTAAAAAAATCCACCTTGGCGCGCAGCCGGTAGAACCATCGGGCTTTGCCTCCGGTTATCCTTCAAGCCATGATATTGAGATAAAAAATCTGGAGGATAAATTAAAGGAAGTCTTGGGCGCTGAAGTGAAAATTGAATCCAAGGGCGATGCCGGAAAAATTGTAATAAATTTTTATTCTCCCGAAGAAATTTACGGACTGATACATAAAATCAACCCCAGCGGGGATAATTTTTAAGATTTTATGAATTTCGCATTCATTAGTGGAATACCAG
>DAHWFZ010000019.1 GCA_027336345.1 Candidatus Wolfebacteria bacterium | reverse complement strand
TTGGATTTTATGGCAACAGATGCCATTGGAAGAGAGAACCAGGTTGCCACTATTCAGTTGGATATGAATATGCCGGAACGTTTTGAGCTGACCTGTATAAATGAAGAAGGGCAAAAAGAAAGAATTGTAATGCTCCACTGCGCCATTATGGGGTCTATTGAAAGGTTCTCGGCCGTATTAATAGAACCCTTGGCCGGGCATTTCCCGTTGTGGCTCTCCCCTGTTCAGATAAAAATTCTTAATGTCGGGGAAGCGCATTTAAGTTATGCCAAAGAAATTCTGGCGATGTTCGCGGAAAACGGATTCCGCGCTGAAATTTCAAGCGACGATTCAATCGGTAAAAGAATCCGCGGCGCCAAGCTCCAAAAAATTCCTTACATTCTGGTTGTCGGCGATAAGGAGATTGAAAATAAAACTGTTAACGTTGACCACTATAAACGCGGGCAGGAAGGAGAAATTTCAACCAAGGATCTTCTGGAAAAATTAAAGCAAGAAGTTAAAGAAAGAAAGTAATCAAAAAAACAGTCCTATTATTAGGACTGTTTTTTAAAGCAGGCTGCTATTTTATTTGTCATCCCCAGCCCGCCACGAAGAACCGGTTTTTATGGCTATATTTTGTCATTCCCGTGAAAACGGAAATCTAGAAAATTCGCAATAATACGGATCTCCGCTCATACGAGAATGAAAGAAGGATAAAAAGCTAAAAAGTGTTTAATTGACAAATTGGATAAAATATGATAGTCTATTTTTAGTTTTTTTAAAAAAATAAGTAAAACGAAAATTAAACCCAAATTTTAAGGAGGATGGTATGAAAAAGATTGAGATGATTTTGTTTCTGGCTGTTGCGACTGTTTTGCTTTCGGGATGCGGCACCTGGTGCAGTATAAATCGGGAATATTGCGTCCAAGGCTTTAGCGGTTTCAATCGCTATCCCGGCGGGATGTATACTTCGGCGTATTACTATCCCGAGTCTCATTTGACGATTGTAAATAACGTCAAGAAGCGGGGCTGCTATCTGGAGGTAAAGATTGATGGCAGGCTGATGGCGGGAAAGATTGAAAGAGGTGAGGATAAATATCTCGCCATCGCGAACCCGCCCGATGAAGACCGATGGGTATCGGTACTCGTCAAAGAATATTGCGGGAAGGATAAGTTCGTAGATAGCTACGAGCACGCCTGGGCCGTATCGTCTCGGCGCCAAGTTTCCGAGACGTGGCGGATGACAGATAATTATTTTCCGCTGTCACTCCCGCCGCACCGATGGGTATTCTAGTTGTTACGGCTCCATCCTGAAATTAAGGATGGAGCTTTTTTTAGCTGATTTTTGGTTACGAAATTGCTACAATAAGGAAACACTAAACAGACGCTAAATCACAGCGCTAAACTATCGCTAAACTGTTTCGTTTTAGTTTTGTGAGTGAGCGTAAGCGAATATGGTAGAGCATTTTTTAATCAATTTTTCGGAATCTCACCGCATCCTGATATATCTGATTATTTTTTTCGGGATGTTTATTGAAGGTGAAATTATTTTGATTTTAACCGG
>DAHWFZ010000044.1 GCA_027336345.1 Candidatus Wolfebacteria bacterium | reverse complement strand
CGATATCTTATGGCATCGTCATATAGCTTCAAGATGCCTTTGATGCCGGTATATTTGCAGTGTATGCGATTATAATACTCCATGATTAGCATTTTATGGAGTCCAGGATGTATCTGAGGTTATGCAATTAACACACAAAATCAGCGCAAAATAATATATAAATAAAATTTATCAGAAAAAAATATTTTATGTACGGGATACATCCCGCGCATAAAACCTACAACATAATTATTATGTATAATAAATAATCTTTATTAAATGTCTGTTATCTGGATTCCCCTCCTTCATTTTGCGGAGGATACATTGATTGTCCTATTTTTTGAAGCTCCGCGCTGAGTTCGTCAAATTTTGATTTTATGGATTCGTAATCAACCCCGTCTTTGACGGATTTTAATCCTTCAATTTTCTGGGTTACCGAATCTTTAATTTCACCGGAAATTTTATCTCCGGCGTCTTTTAATGATTTTTCAGCCACATAAATCAGCTGCTCGGCCTGATTTTTAACTTCTGTCAATTCTTTCTTCTTCTTGTCCTCATCGGCGTGCATTACCGCTTCATTTTTCAATTTTTCAATTTCATCTTTTGAAAGCTGGGTTGACGCTTCTATCTTGATGGTCTGGACTTTCCCGCTTGCTTTATCCTTTGCGGAAACATTCAAAATTCCGTTCGCATCAACGTCAAAAGAAACTTCAACTTGGGGAATTCCCCTTGGAGACGGCGGAATGCCATCCAAAATAAATCTACCCAAAGTTCTGTTGTCGGCCGCCATGGGCCTTTCACCTTGAAGAACATGTATTTCAACGGAAGTTTGGTTATCCGCGGCGGTTGAAAACACCTGTGATTTTGTCGCCGGGATTGTCGTGTTTTTTCCAATTACCGGAGTAAAAACGCTGCCGTATGTTTCAATTCCAAGCGAAAGAGGAATAACATCCAAAAGCAAAACGTCTTTCACGTCGCCCTGAAAAATTCCGGCCTGGACTGCCGCGCCGATCGCAACCACTTCATCGGGATTAATTCCCTTGTGCGGATCCTTTCCGAAAAGATTTTTAACGGCATCATTTATCAGCGGCATTCTTGTCTGTCCACCCACTAAAATCACCTCATTGATATCGGAAATTTTCAAACCGGCTTCACTGACAACTTTTTTGACGATTTCAATTGACTTGTCAATATGCTCTCTTACCAAATCTTCCAATTTCGCGCGGCTGAATTTCATGACAAAATGTTTCGGCCCTGAAGCATCCGAAGTCACATACGGAAGATTTATTTCGGTTTCAAACACCGTTGAAAGCTCGTGCTTGGCGCGCTCTCCGGCCTCTTTCAATCTTTGCAAAGCCAGCGGGTCTTTTGATAAATCAATTCCTTCCTGCTTTTTATATTCACTTACTAAAAATTCCATTATTTTTTTATCAAAATCATCTCCGCCCAAATGAGTATCTCCTCCGGTTGATTTTACTTCCACGACATCGTCGCCGATTTCCAAAACGGACACGTCAAAAGTTCCGCCTCCAAAATCATACACGACGACTTTTTCGTTTTTCTGTTTGTTAAGACCGTATGCCAAAGCGGCGGCCGTCGGTTCATTGATAATCCTTTTTACTTTTAAGCCCGCGATTTCTCCGGCATTTTTTGTCGCCTGCCTCTGGGAATCGTCAAAATACGCCGGAACGGTAATAACGGCTTCCTCTATTTTTTCTCCTGTCTTCGCCTCGGCATCCGACTTCAATTTGGCCAGAATCATTGCCGAAATTTCTTCCGGAGTGTACCATCTGTCGCCCATTTTAACTTCAACGCCTCCCGTGGCGGATTGCTGGATATCATAAGAGAGCCATGCTCTGTCCCTCTGGACTTCTGGATCGGAAAATTTTCTCCCAATCAATCTCTTGACTGAAAAAATCGTATTTTTCGGGTTGACAACCGACTGGCGCTTTGCCAAAACTCCGGCCAATCTTTCGTTTGCTTTTGAAATCGCGACTATTGACGGGGTAGTGCGCATACCTTCGGCGTTCTCTAAAATTTTCGGCTCGCCGCCGTCCACGATTGCCATCGCGGAATTTGTAGTGCCAAGATCAATGCCAAGGATCTTAATATAATTTCTAATTTATAATTTCTAATTTCTAAAAAATGTCCAAATATAAAAATTTGAAAATTTTATCAGTAATCAGGAATTAGTAGCTTACAATTCATTATTTTGCCACTTTCACTCTCGCGGGCCTCACCAGCTTGCCATTTAAAAGATAGCCCCTTTCCACCTCTTCAATGACCGTTCCCGATGGCTCGTTGGATTCAATAACGGCGACCGCGTCGTGAACCGAAGGATCGAAAACCTGTCCCGCCGAAACCATTAACCTTTCCAATCCGTAATTTTTAAGCGTATCCTCAATTTGAGACCTGATCAAATACAACCCTTTCTCGGCCTTGCCGTCTTTTTCCAAAGCCGCGATAGCCAAATCAAAGCTGTCCAAAATCGTTATCAAATCCCGCACAATCATTTCATTCGCGAAATTTTTAAAAATTTCAAATCTTTTTGCCTCGTCTTTTTTATAATTTATCAATTCCGCCCTTGCTCTTTGCCACCCGTCCAGATACTCGTCGCGCTCTTTTTTAAGCTTATCGGCATCGGATAATTCCTGCGGCTGATCGCCGGAATTTTGGCCGTTATTTTTTATGTCTTCATTCATACCCCGTAGTAGAATTGCGAACTTAAAATTTTTAACAAAATTTTATTTTTAATTTTATCGCTCGCACTCTATAATGATTTAACAATCTAACCCTATAATGATACTTATTTAAAAAAATTTGCAATTTCACTACAGGGCATAGCACTAATATTATAATGTTAAAAAATACCCAGTCAACCCCGGTAACACTGCTTTAATGCTATCGGGCAAGCCCGGTTAACTTTATTTATTGTTCAATCAAATATACCCTATCCAACTCGCTTATATTATAGGGCACCTGAACAACCGCATCCTTAAAAACACCGCCGGATTCCTGCCTTATCTGGCTTATATCGCCGATTTTCAGATTTAAAGGAAAGTCCTTGGACGATAAAAATACTCCATCGCCTTCTTTAACCGATTTTTCAATCAAAGTAATTCTGGGATCGTTGCCCCCGTTAAAAAGACCGTTGGTTTTATTTTCGCCGATTTTTACCGGAAGCTGCCAATTCGGGTCAAAAACAGTCCGGACAGACGCTGAATTCAGGGATACGTCCAAAACTTCTCCTATGAATATATTGCTGCTCACGACAACTCCCATACCCTTCTTAACTCCGTCATTTGATCCTTTGTTTATTACCAAAACGTCTTTTATGTTAAAAGGATATGTTGAAAAAATATCCGCAGCCAAATATTTTTTATCAGAGTCCAAGGAAGTAGCTTGAAAATTAAAAATCTGATTTTTTTCAAGCTGCGCCTTCAGATTTTCATTTTCCAATTTCAAAGAAGAATTCTCCTTATATAAGTCATTTCCAAAATAATTAACGATAAAATAATATTTTGACGCGATATTATTTTTTTTTATAAAAACTCCGCTAAAAAAAATCAGAAAAAATAAAATAACGGATAGACCTATTAAGACGGCTCTTTTCATTCATCGGCTAATTCACCATCAACAAGCGCAAGCTAAATTAATTTTAGTTGCCGGTTATTGGCTATTAGTTTTAAGTTAATTTAAATATTGATATCGGACGGCCTTAACGGGAATGTGAACAAATGAGCATAATTATCCATATCCTCCGCGATAATTCCCGTTCCCCTTGCGACGGCGGTCAAAGGATCGTCTATCACGGTTATTGGAACGGTAATTTCCTTTTCAAGCAATTGATCCAAGCCTCTGAGCAAACTTCCGCCGCCGCAAAGATATATCCCGCGCTTCAAAATATCTCCAACAAGCTCCGGCGGAGTTTTTTCTATTATTTCCTTAATTGACTCGGTAATTGAACGCAAAGATTTATTAATTGCAATCCTTACCTGGTTATTTTTAACGGTAATTTCTCTGGGCAATCCGCTGCTTATGTCCCTTCCGCGAATTTGCAATTCCAGCTTTTCATCAAGCGGAATCGCCGATCCAACGATTTTTTTAATTTCTTCCGCTGTCGGTTCCCCTATCAAAAGCTTAAATTCATCCCGGATAAACTTAATAATGTCCTCATTGAACTTATCCCCTGCTATTTTAAGGCTTTTGCTTATAACGGACCCGTTCATTGAAATAATGGCTATGTCCGTGGTGCCGCCTCCAATATCTACAATCATAGTCGCGGCTGCTTCTTCAATCGGCAAACGGGCGCCCAATGCGGCCGCAATCGGCTCTTCCACCAGAAAAGCTTTTGAAGCGCCGGCATTGATCGCCGCGTCTTCAACCGATTTTCTTTCCACCTCGGTCAAATTCGGCGGAACCCCGATAACTGCCCTGTAATAATTGAAAACTTTATTGCTGTTTATCCTTTTAAGAAAATGGCGGAGCATTTCCTCGGTCATTTCAAAATCAGAAATAACTCCGTTTGTCAGAGGTTTTATAACCGACACATGAGCAGGGGTTCTGCCAAGCATTTTTTTCGCTTCTTCTCCGATTGCCACAATCTGCCCGGTCTTGTTATTAACCGCCGCCACGGAAGGTTCATTAATCACAATGCCTCTGTTTTTTATATAAAGAAGAGAATTTGCCGTTCCCAAATCAATACCGATATCCTTTTTTAAATAATCCAACACTTTTTTATTATTTATTAACGCGCTTTGAGCATTAACGAGTTTATATTCCAACGCGTTAACACATTAACACGCTAACTGATTAACTTAATAAATTCAGCTTTAGTTACCAATCTTATTTCCTTTTCCGATCGTTTTTTAATCTCTATCTTATCGCCCGCTTTTTCACTGATAACAGCCCTTAAAGGAATGCCTATTAAATCGCTGTCCGCGAATTTTTCGCCCGCGCTTGCTTCCTTTCTGTCATCATATAATACTTCAATATTTTGCCGTTGTAAATCATCGTAAATTTTATCCGCAAACTCTTTTAATTCGGTATTTTCAGGCTTTAAATTCAATAAATGGACGCTGAAAGGCGCCACTGATTCAGGCCAGATGATTCCTTTATCATCACTGAAAATTTCAGCAATTGTTGCCATGAGCCTGTTAATGCCGATTCCGTAACAGCCCATTATCACGTCATTTTCATTTCCGCTTTCATCCTTGTAAACCAAGCCAAAAGGCTTTGAATATTTTGTGCTCAATTTGAAAATATTCCCAACCTCTATCGATCTTTTTTCTTCAAGCTCTTTGTTGCCGCACTTGGGGCAAATATTTTGTTCGCTGATAATTTCTTTATTAACAGCCGTCCGGCATTTACTGCAAACATAAATAGTGTCTTCGCCGGTTTCCGCCAATGTCTGAAACTCATGGGAATATTTTGAAAAGCTCCCGCCGGACGCATAGGTTAAATGAGTCAGATCTCCCAACCCTGCTTTCTTGAAAATTTTCTCATATGCCTTGCTTGCTTTCCCGTAATAGTCATCCAAATCTTTTTCATCTTTATGAAATGAATACAAATCCTTCATA
>DAHWFZ010000114.1 GCA_027336345.1 Candidatus Wolfebacteria bacterium | reverse complement strand
ATAAAAAAGAACGATTATGCCGCTTTTTTTGGCCCTTCCGGCTGCGGGAAAACCACTCTTCTTTACGCGATTGCAGGTATGGAGACTTCATCCGTTGAGGGCGGCAGCATTACTACTAACGGAAAAAATATTTTAAATTTTTCCGCGAAGGAAATGGCTATTTTCCGGCAAATCGGAGTGGGAATGGTTTTCCAGCAGTTTAATCTTATCCCATCCCTTACTGTTTTGGATAATGTGGCTCTTCCAATGGCTTTTTTGGGCATTTCTCTTGAAAGAAGGCGCGAAGAGGCTATGAAACTTCTTGAACGATTGGCGATTAAAAATTTCGCCAGCCGTTATCCTTCGGAACTTTCCGGAGGGCAGCAGCAGCGTGTCGGCATTGCGCGCGCGCTTGCGAATAATGCTCCGATTATAATAGCGGACGAACCGCTTGGAAATCTTGATTCCGATAATGCCAATAAAGTTCTTGATTTTTTAAAGGAACTTAATGAAAAGGACGGACGCACTATTATTATGGTTACCCATGAAGCATGGAGCATTCGCGACGCTCGGAAAGTGTTTTATATGAAAGATGGCGAGATAATAAAAACAGAAATTGTCGGGAAGAAATCCGATGTTGCGGTGCCCGCAGCATCTTATTTTGCCGATAAACTGCAGGGATCCTCGCATCCATCTGCCGGCGGGAACGAAGTGGCGGCAAGAGCGTTTTCAAATTTGTTTTTGGGCGGATATTCCATCAATGAAATTAGAAGGTTTGAATTTTTTCTTATTCAGAGATTGAGCAATAAAATCGATAAAGATGTTTTTCAGGCGGTGATTGACAGGCCTTACAGCGAAGGGGGAATGGGATTGTGGAAACAAAAAGCGGTTAAAATTTCCAAGATAGTTGAAGAGTTGATAACGCGCAGAAAAGATCTCGATGATTTGTACAAGAAGCTGGAAAAAGATCCGACTGTTTCAATCGCCAAAGAAGTGGATCAACTGGTGGGTTGGTTGCTTGAAGAATATCATGTTAAACTTAATGAAACGCAAATGACCCGGCTTAATAAGGTTGTAGCCGACAGAATAAAAAATGTTATTGACGGGGAAAGTTTTTGGAAATTTTTAAATTTGCCGAAAAGCAACAACGGAGTCGGGCTTTCATTCAGATTAGCCCAAAAAATTTCTGAAAAGTTTGAGCCTATTTTAACTCATAGCCATAACAGCCTGCTTAATCAAATAAATGGATGATAAAAAAATAACAAACCAGCTGTCTATACGGGATTTATTCCGGCTTTCTTTAAGAATTTTTAAGACTAAGCCGATAAGGACTCTTTTGACGGTTCTGGGTATGTCGGTCGGGATCGGAACCGTTATATTTTTGGTTTCACTCGGGTATGGCCTTCAGTATATTCTCATCGGGAAGTTGGTCACTACCGAAGACTCCCTTAGGACGCTTGATGTTTATTATCCGTCAGAGAGTGTTTTGACTATTGATGAAAAGCGGGTTTTTAATATCTCATTTACTTCCGGCAGCGCCGAGGTAAGTCCTGTGGCGGAGTTTACCGGTGAAACAAGTATGAGCGGCGGCAATGGCCTGATCATTACCAGAATAGTAAGCCCGAATTATTTTCGTTTGTCCGGCTTGTCGATTGATATTGGCTCCGCATTTGGGGATAAAGAACCGT
>DAHWFZ010000078.1 GCA_027336345.1 Candidatus Wolfebacteria bacterium | reverse complement strand
TTTCTGCTAATAACGTTTTTTGGCAGAAGCGTTTATCAAACCCCCTTTGTCCTTTGTTGGCTACGATTGCATCATAAATGCAACCGCCGCCGCACATAGGTAAATATTGGCACCCTTCTTTGATGCATCCATCTGTGCGGTAGAAGTGTTCAAAACGGCTATCTTTTAAGTAATTTCCATTAGGCTGATTTTTTATTGATCCAAAATCATACTTTTTTCGCCCAACAGTGCAAAAGCATTTTTGCAGGGCGCCGCTTGGCTGAAGAATTGCAGAATGTTTTGCTATTGCTACACACCAAGGCCCCACAATAAATTCCTCTGGAATTTCAAAACCCAGTGATTTTGCGAGTTTCCATGCAACAAGAGCTTTTTTGGAGATGGTCCTTTCATTTTCTGCTTTATTCTGATTGTGTAGGTTCGGCGTAATAAGACCAAGGCTTAAATTAATTCGGTTGGCCTTATCAATAGTGGCAAGATAACGAATTAATTCAGGAACGCGATCCGCATTTGATAAATCAAACGAAATCCGGATGTTTATTTTTGGTATGTAACTTGTCCGGAGAAGCATTTGGATATTTTTTATGATCAAATCAAATGTCGGACGTTGATTATTTCCATATCGCCTTGAGTCGTGAACGTCTTTTGGGCCATCCAGAGTAATTTGGACTTTTTCCCAATTGTACCGTGAAAGCATGTTGGCAGTTTTTTCATCGAGATATTCTCCGTTGCTGGTAAGCCCGGTCCAGAATTTTAGTTTGTGCTTATGCGTGACGGAATGAAACGTATTTAATCCTTCTTCAACGATGCTCTTGTATAAGAGTGGTTCTCCTCCAAATAATACAAGACGGAATGTATCAATCTCAGGATGATTATCAAGATATTGATCAATCCATTCGCGAGATTCGCCAATAATTTTTGATCCCATTCCCGCACCTCTGCTAATGCCGTTTTCAAAGCAGTATGAGCATCTGAATTGGCATTGGAGAGTGGGAAGAAAATACAATGTAAATATGTGTGCGGCGTTATTTCGATAATTTATCAAGTGCTCTCGCCAAATACCATATTCGTCGTAATTTTTTGGAACCAAAATCCCAATATCTTTATGTGTCAGAGAATTGATTCCATGAGGGGTATCTTTTGATTTTCCATTAATCCACTTGGTGAACACAAGTTCATTCTCCTGACTCATAGTAATTATTGATCCGGTAAGTGTGTTTTTTATAAGAATATTGTCATTTGCAAGCTTCGCTTTAATGCAAAATTTACTCCATGTTAGTTTATTTTTCATTATCTATTCCTCCTATAAAAAACCCCTCCTGTCTGGAGGGGTGAGCGTTCCGGCAAAGTATATTTGCTAATAACCACATCCGTCCTTGTTGAACCTTTGGTTGACATCGAAACGTTTCAGAGCTGATCCGCGTTTTCGAATGGTGATTTTATTGCTTATGGCTTTTGCCTTGGGAACGAGAATATCTTTCACGGTTTGGTCTCCTTTCTCCTTAGAATGTTAAGGTGCATTGCAGGATAAAAGCATTTTTATCCTGTCTATAAATAATAATAAATGGTCGTCAATTATTGTCAAGAGCCCTTGGATCGAATAAATATTAAGAAAACGGTGGCTATAAGAGCTCCGTTTTTTAAACTATATAAATTTTGATATCATAATAAACAATGGACTCTAAAGAAAAAGACGCAATTTTATCTAAAGCAAAAGGCCATTTATCAATGGTTTGTTTGAACATAAGTAAGGATTTTGAAGATATGAAAAACAGCCTTCAAAAAGCCGAAGCGAATTTCAGATCCCTCCCAGATGAGGATCGGGCGGTTGCGGTTAAGCTGATGAAATATAATGAGAAAAGAATAGGGGAACTGAATCATTTAACCGGGTCTCCGTATTTTGTCAGGTGCAATATTATTTTTGACGGCGAGAAAGCGGAAAGAAATTTATATTTCGGGAAATTCGGCTTTGAAAAAGATTTTATTTATTCGTGGGTGACGCCGGCATCATCCATAAGATTTGAAAATCCTGGGAATGTCCAATATAAACGTCCCGATGGAACTTTGCAAAAAGGCAATCTTTTAAGAAAGGACAATTTTATGATAGTCGGAGGAGAAATAAAATTCTTATCCAGCGAAACGATTGATAATCCCAGGGAGCTTATATATCAGGATTATTTTTCCAAGCGCAAAACAGGTTTTGCGCTTCCTGAAATTGTTGCGCAGATGGAAAAAGCCCAGGACCAAGTTATCAGGGCAAATCACATCGGACCTTTCTTAATATCAGGTCCGGCGGGCAGCGGAAAAACCACTCTTGCTTTGCATAGGGTTGCTTATCTTATCCAATCGCCGGATTTATCGGATTTATACACAGGCAATTCAATTATAGTTTTTGTCCAGGATAACGGAACAAAAAATTATTTTTCCCAGCTTTTGCCCGAACTTGGCATAAATGACGTTCTAATAACTACTTTTTCAGAGTGGGCTTTTCCGATATTGGATATTAAAGAAAATTATGTGGTCAGATACGGGAATTCCGAGAGTGATAAGGATGCTTATGAATTTCAAAAACTTCGCGCGATTAAGGATGTAGGATCAATTCCATATGAAAAAAATTATGTATTTTCTTTATTGGAAAAAGCATACGGGCCTTATTTCAATGAAAGCCAGAAAAAATTATTCAGCCGGCAAAAAAGTGAGAGAATACTTGATAGGATAGATTTAACATTATTATTGAAATTATATTATGGAACAAATGGCAGTCTGGGCGTTGTAAAAGATTGTTACATTGAGCAAAAAAACGGATTATATAAAAAAGTCAGGAAGATGGTTCCGTTTGAATATTCATTGGCTGTTATCGATGAATTTCAAAATTATCTTCCCGAACAATTGAGGATTATTAAAAAATGCATAAATGACAGAAGCCAGTCTGTTATTTATGTCGGGGATATGGCGCAGCAGGTGCAGCTTGGAACAATTAAAAATTGGGATGATATCGGAGAAAAAATAGCGGATGAAAGAAAAGTTATTCTTCAAAAAGTGTACAGGAATACGAAAAATATCATCCAATATATTAAAAATCTTGGATACGCCATTGAAATATCAGAAGGGTTAAAAGACGGCAAGGAAGTGGCTGAATATGTATTCTCAAATAAGGATGATGAGTTGAATTACATCAATAAAATAATAAATGAATCCGGTAATTTAAGATTTGGTATTTTAGCCAAGGATCCGGATTATCTTATAGATTTTAAAAAAGCCTTTTTGGATAACGATTCGGTTCATATTATGACGATGAACGAAGCTCAGGGGGTTGAGTTCGATGTGGTATTTTTAGTCGGCATAAATAAAGATTTGTTTGCCATATCAGAAGAATTGCCGGATATTTTGGTACAAGAAAAAAAGAGGATTAACAAGGATCTTTTATATGTCGCGCTTACAAGAGCAATTTCGGAATTGCATATATTGGGGAAAGAAAAACTAGGAAAACTTGTTTAAAATTTTAATTATTTTCTAATGTTTCAAAAAATTTATAACCGTTTCCAGCGCTTTATTAAAATCTTTGTTTTTGCGCCAGGATTTTTCAATTATTTTTCTTATTTCAATATGCTCGGGGTAGCCGCGATCCGGCTGAAATCTTAAATCACTGAATTCTAAATTTAAAAGCACGGTAAAAACTTCTTTAATATCCCAAGTTTGTTTTTCATCCAATCCCTTATCTTTGCATAATTTCCAAAAATATTTATGGAACATAAAATGCATAATTTCGTGCATTGCTACATCGGCAGATATAAATTTATTATTAAACATGCTTGTGGCAAACCGCCCGTCGTTTGTGTTGTAGCCGAATCTATTTGCGGTTGATAATACGCCTTTTATTAATTTGTATGGGAATGGATTTGCGTGGACTTTTTCCAATCGTTTAAAAAATTCCTTATCAATTTTCGCCCATTCGTTATTTAAATCTTGAACAAGGGCATCCCTGAATTTCTTTTTGTTCGGCAAATAGAAATTTTGAAGATCTTTTTTTAAAAAAGAAATTCTTTTCAAGTCCGGCATTTTCAATAATTTTTCGTACTTTTCTTGCTTTTGTTGTGTCCCTGAGTGAAGTTTGCTTTTATATACATTTAAGCCTATCAAATGATTTTTAATATCCAAATTTTCATCAATCACAAACTTAACTGTTTGTTTTTTAGTATTCATATTTTTAATTATGAGACAAATTAACTTTGTTTACAAATAGCAGTTATTGTCCATCTTTAGGAGTCAAAACCTTCAGCTTTAGCCGATCTTTTTAAAAT
>DAHWFZ010000076.1 GCA_027336345.1 Candidatus Wolfebacteria bacterium | reverse complement strand
TTAAATTTTTTTCCGTATAGAGCCGATATTTCCCTGGCTAATCCGATATGCCCGCTCGCGTCGTATCTGTTCGCGGAAATTTTAATATCAATCGTATCCGAATCAATGCTGTCAATTTCAAAAGCGCGCGAAGAAAGCTTTCCGGAAAGCTCGTTTTTGCTTTTTATCTGCGGAACAAGTTTTTTTAATAATTTATACGAAAATTTCATATTAGAATTGTTTAATAAATCTCAAATCGCCGTTATAGAATAGTCTTATATCGGGTATCTTATATTTGATCATAGCCAAACGGTCTATGCCCATTCCGAAAGCAAAACCCTGGATATCATTGGGATTGTATTTTACGGAATTAAAAACATTTCTATGCACCATCCCGGCTCCCATAACTTCCATCCAATTGCCATTTTGCAATTTAATATCAACTTCAACTCCCGGCTCAACAAACGGGAAATAACTCGCCCTGAATCTGAAATCTATTTTCTGTCCTTTAAAAAACTTTTTGAAAAATTCTTCAACAACAAATTTAAAATTCGCCAAGCTTATATCCTTCCCAACCATCAATCCTTCCAGCTGATAAAAATTAAATTCATGGGAAGCATCCAAAGCTTCATATCGAAATACTCTTCCCGGAACAATAATTTGAAATGGCGGCTGATGTTTTTCCATATAATGAATCTGCGCCGGGCTGGTATGAGTGCGCAAAAGCAGCCTGTTTTTACCTTCTGCTTGTTTAATCCAAAAAGTATCCCACATTTCCCTGGCGGGATGATTTTCGGGGATATTCAGCGCATCAAAATTATGATATTCATCCTCGACTTCCGGCCCTTCAACCACGGAAAAATTCATTGAAGAGAAAATTTGTTTTATTTCATCTTCAACTTTTGTAAGCGGATGCAAATGACCGGCTTCAATTTTCTTGCCCGGCTTTGTAATATCCAAAAATGATTCAGTCAAAGCTTGCTTATGGTATAAATTTTCTCCTTTTTCTTTTATGAGATCGTCAATCTCATTCCTCGCAATATTGGCTTTGGATCCGAATTCCCGCCTTTCTTCCACGGTCATATCCTTCAAAGAACCGAGCAGATCCCCTAATTCGCTTTTCCTTCCTGTATATTTAACGCGGATTTTTTCAAGATGATCCAAATCTTGGGTATTTCCCAGCTCTTTTACAAACTCATCGCGGATTTTTTTAAGCTTTTCCAACATTTTAATAATTTAACATATTTTCCGGCTTGAAACAATAAAAATCCGCCTGGCTGATCGGCGGATTTTTAAATTATTATTGCTGTGTTTGCTGCGGTTGCGCTTGCGGTTGCGGCATTGTTGGCCTTATTTGCACCGACTGGCCGGTAATGCTGCCGTCGGAATTAGCGCTGCCAATGGCTGTTACCTGCTGCCCGACCGTAAGATCAGCCGAAGTTCCCTGGGCTGATTTCAAAACCTCCGTTGATCCGGAGATAAAAACAATTTTGGAACCGCCGTCTCTTGTTTGTACTGTAATGCTGTTATCGCTTTTGGAAATTATGGAACCGTTAACAGCCCCTCCATTCTGGCCAAACGCACCCTTTTGCCTTTGCTGGCCTTGCTGGAAATTACCTATTCCGCCCGCAGGTTGCTGAACCGTACTTTGTCCGTACTTCATGCCTCCGAAAAATCCGATTGCGCCGACAATAATAGCTGTTATAACAATCGGCGCTATTTTTTTCACTTCTTTTTTTTCTTTTGTATCCACTTTTTAAATTAAAAAATAAAATATAAAAATTAAAAAGTATTTTATTAAATTTTCTAATTTTTAGTTTTAACTTTATATTTACTTTTTATTTTTCTGTTTTAAATTTACTGTTATTCATATCTTAATGCCTCTATTGGGTTTAACCCGGCTGCGCGTCGGGCGGGATAATAACCGAATACTATTCCAATACCCGCCGAAACTCCGAATGCCAATAAGACCGAAGACAACGAAACCTGCGTGGCTATGCCCGCAAACTGGCTCACTGCCAAAGCGCAAAGCCAGCCGAAAATAATTCCTATGGCGCCTCCGGTAAAGGTAAGCGCGACTGACTCAACAAGAAATTGAGTGCTGATATCTTTTTTCTTTGCGCCGATTGATTTTCTAAGTCCGATTTCACGAGTCCTTTCTGTCACAGTCGTAAGCATCATATTCATAATGCCGATGCCCCCGACAACGAGAGATATTCCGGCGATCGCCGCCAAAAGAGCGGTAAGGGTGTTTGTCACGGAAGACGCCGTAGCCACAATATCTTGCTGGTTTAAAAC
>DAHWFZ010000073.1 GCA_027336345.1 Candidatus Wolfebacteria bacterium | reverse complement strand
GCCCGTTTCTGGCCATAGGCGCGGCGCTTGTTTTCTTTTTTGGATTTCAAATCGTAAATTTATATTTCGGGATTTTTAGTTTATACTTTTAGAAAGAATCGCGGAATTTACGCTGAACTGGAACGCGGAAAAACGCGGAAGAGATATGGACAAGTTATTATTTAAGGAAGAATCATATATAATAAGAGGAGCAGCTTTTGATATTTATAAGAAATTTAAAAATAATCATAAGGAAAAAGTTTATCGCGATTCATTTTATATCGCTTTAATCAATAAGGGGATGAGCGTTGAAAAAGAAAAAAGAATCGATATTCTCTATGATGGCATAAAAGTCGGAACATATATCCCGGATTTAGTAATTAACAATTCAATTTTTATTGAATTGAAATCAAAAGCATTTATTTTAAAAGAGGATGTTGAACAATTTTGGCATTATTTAAAAAATTCCGATTATAAATTAGGATTTCTTATAAATTTTGGGGCTCCGAATGGTGTTCAAATTATTAGAAAAATTTATGAAACTGCAAGACATTAAAAGAAAATTCCGCGTTTTTCCGCGTATAATTCCGCGTTTTTCCGCGCAGGCTGCATTCACTCTTATTGAGCTTCTTATAGTCATATCAATCGTGTCTGTTCTGGCTTCCATTATGCTGGGATCGCAATATGCCATAAGGGAACAGATTTCTTTGTTTCAAGACCAGTATAAAATTATGGATATGCTGAATCAGGCAAAAAGTTTGACTTTGGGAGCGTTTCAGCGCGATTCAAGCGTTTGCGGTTACGGCGTTAGTTTTGATGCGGGTACGGGAGAAGTTCTTTTATACAAGGATAATAAAGAAGTTTCTCCGGGACCTGGCGTTGTCGGCACGGACTGTAATTCAAATCAGCATAATCACGAGTTTAATCCCGGTGTTGATAATATTTTTAAAGGCAGCAATAATAAGGAAGTTTCCTTATATATAAGCAAAACAGAACAATTGAGACTGGGCAGCTTAAGCAATGGAGCGGTGATTGGCGGAGCTTTAATTTCGTCCGTGGTTTTTAACGCCCCATCTCTGACAGCTTATTTAAATTCAGATAATGATAAGCCTGATAATATAGTTGTAACATTGCGCGCGATACAATCGGCTCAGGATGTTAATATCAATATAAATCAAATAGGGCAGGTAAGCACGCAATAAGACGCGAATTAATTTTCAATTTTCAATTTTTAATTTCAAAACAATAATTTAATGTTTTGACTATTAATTGAATGTTGATTTATTTGAAAGTGTTTAAAAATGTAAAATTTAAAATTAAAAATTTCTTTATAATTAGTAATAAATATTTTGAATTACGGAACTGCCGAATTATGCCGAGCCTGTCATTCCGAGCCAGCCGAGGAATCTCATTCTTGCCGAATTTCATCAAGATCCTTCGCCGGCTCAGGATGACAGAAACGAGTTTCGTAGTCCATAGTAAATATAG
This sequence comes from Candidatus Wolfebacteria bacterium, assembly GCA_027336345.1. GTDB lineage: Bacteria > Patescibacteriota > Minisyncoccia > UBA6257 > UBA9933 > DAHWFZ01. Next base: position 2,406 of record DAHWFZ010000073.1, on the reverse strand, counting down.
AGAAGGCCAGAGCCTTATAGAAGTGATGCTGATTGTCGTTTTGATTACCGCGGTTATCGCGGGCAGTGTTGGATTTTTAGTCCAGGCATATTCCATAACTCAATTGGTTTCGGACCAGACTACCGCCACTTATTTATCAATGGAGGGGATTGAAGTGGCTAAGAATATTCTGGATGGAGGTTACCAAAAGACCGGTTCGTGGAATTCTGCATTGGCAAATACCGGAGAAAATATTACTCAGAATGTGGCTAACTGCTACCAACTTGATTATGAGAGCGCGGGTTTTGAGAATGGCGTCACTTGCGGCAATTTGCTCGGTGAAAAATTTCTTAAATTTGATCCGGCAACAAATCATTACGGATATTTCAGCCAGCAAGATGCTTCAGTCAATGCAGTCGAAACGCCTCAGCAGTTTCAGAGGAGAATTGAAATCACTCCCATCGGCGCCAACGAGATTAAGGCTGTTTCCGTGGTCAATTGGCAGAGCCGCAGGTGCCAGTCGGGCGGATGCGAATTGAGATTGGAAGATTATTTTTATAATTGGCGGCAGTAGAAGAAAATTTGGAATATGGAATTTGGAATATGGAATATAAAACACAAAATACAATTAAATCTTTTTCTGATTTGGAAGTTTGGCAAGAAGCTCATAAGTTAGTTTTGTTAATTTATAAAGCTACCAAGGATTTCCCAAAAGAGGAAGTTTTTGGATTAGTCTCCCAGATGAGGCGCGCCGCTGTCTCTATAACTTCCAATATAGCTGAAGGGTTTTCCAGATATTCTTATAAGGAAAAAATTAATTTTTATTCAATTTCGCGAGGGTCTCTTACTGAATTGGAAAATCAGCTTTTAATATCTAAAGATGTCGGGTATATCAATGGTGATAATTTTAATATAATAATGGAACAGCTGATTGTTACGCATAAATTATTAAATGCCTTTATCAGGAGCACCAAATTGCCAAATTCCAAATTCCAAATTCCAAATTCCACGAAGGGCTTCACAGTGATAGAACTTATTGTTTCAATGAGCTTGTTCGTGATAATTTCGGGAATAATTGTCGGCAGTTTTATAACCGCCACCCGCACCCAGCGCGCCATAATTTCTTTGATAGAGGCACGCGACAATATGGGCATTGCGATGGAGCAAATGGCAAGGGAGGTAAGATTGGGAACCAACTTTGACGTGAATCTGAGCAATGCGATAGGAAACGGGATAAGTTTTTATGATCTTAACGGCGATCAGATAAGTTATATATTCGATGAAAACAACGGCGTTCTTTTGAGACAAAAAAACAGCGAAGCTCCTTTGCCCATAACTTCCAATGATTTGACGATTAAAAATTTCAGGTCTTCATATATCAGTTACTTTGGCGTACCTCGCATTACCGTAAGCTTTTCCGTTATACCGAAGGATTCAAATTTAAAGGATAATTTTTCATTTAATATCCAAACTACAATCAGCGGAAGGCAGTTTTAAAGCAGTAGAAAGTTTATAAAGTTATCAAGTTTGTAAAGGTGGAAATATATGAGTATAGAAAAATTTGAAGAAATAATATCATGGCAAAAGGCAAAAGAGCTTTCAGTCATTATTTATTCTTTACTTAAGGATAATCGTGATTATGGTTTTAAAGATCAAATTCAAAGAGCTTCAATAAGCATTGGTAATAATATTGCAGAAGGTTTTGAAAGAAGAAGTAATAAAGAATTTAAGCAGTTTTTATATATAGCAAAAGGATCTTGTGGCGAAGTAAGGTCAATGTTATATATTGCGATAGAATTAAAATATATTTCTAAAAGAGAATTTGACCAAATATCAAATCTTTCATTGGAAATTTCAAAATTAATTTCCGGGCTAATTAAAAAGCTGTGATTTTATTACTTTATGAACTTTTACCTTTATAACTTTTAACTAATTGGTTGTGGATAACGCGGGTTGTTAATAAAAAATTTAAAGTTTAAAATAATGATATGGTGTCCATCAAATTGAACAAGCCTTTGGTAATTGCTTTTGTTTTAATTGTTATTGCTTTGGCTTTATTTATAATGGGGCCGGTTTTGTTCGGACCCAAGTTTTTTTTAAAGGCTCCGGTTACCGCGGCCCAAAGTTCGGGATGCCCTGCGGCTAATGTTTCGGGTTTTGCATGGTCTTCGAATGTCGGGTGGATTCAAATGTCCGGTACCGCCCAAGATGGTTCGGCATATGGCGTTTATATGAACCCTGTCGGAGGAGCACTCTGCGGTTATGCCTGGTCTTCAAACATCGGATGGGTAAGTTTTAATATTCCGACAATGGCAAACGGCTGCTTGTCATTTCCGGAAAGCCCTAAAGTTCCGGCGTATTTGGATGCGACAACCGGGATTATCCAGGGGTGGGCGGAAACCTTGTCTGGAAAAGGCACTACGACTT